>CANHIY010000045.1 GCA_947461175.1 Bacteriovoracaceae bacterium | reverse complement strand
TTTGAGGTTTTCATAAGGCATAACATGTGGCTTTGTCACGTTACTAAATTTGTTTTTGGAAATTATCCTAATTACATTTTTATCTCCTTTCCTGATTAAAATACTGAGACAATATTTGTCTCATCCGGAAGATAAAATCTCATCAAGAGAGGTTTTATGCTTCCAATGTTTCTCATCATTTTTAACATTTCCGTTCTTTATGCTCTCGATTGGTGGGAAATACCTCGCCATGAGAGCGAAACGGAGCTTAGTTATGTGGGGATTAGCGAGGGAGCTGAAGGCCTAGATACTCTAAAAGACAAGGCTTTTATTTCTGCTGCCACATTAATCGTCAGAGAACATTTTGGCACTAAAGTTGAGGCATCCGAATCTTTCATCGAGGATACAGGTAATTCGAAATACCAGTTTATGACCAAACTCGAGTCGGATTCAATAGTCCTTAAGGGTTTAAAACTCACTGACTTCAAAGTCATGGTCTTAGATGAGGGAAGTAGGGTCTATGTTAGGGTCACTATAACTAAAGATGACCTTAGGAACTCTAAAATTATTGATAAACAAACTGAAGTCCAAAATATTTATGGTGAGGGTAAGGGAGATCGTTTTGTACTTATCAAAACCTATCCATCAGGGGCAAACATCCAGTTTACCGGGATTGATAGAAAATATGTAACGGAAGGTAAGGGGGATGCGAGGTTCTATTTACCCCGTGGACGATATTTTTTATCAATCCATGAGGAAGGCCATCATCCAGTCAGGTCAGAAATTAGTGTTCTCTCTGAAGATCAGAAGCATGAATTTAAGTTAGAACCAATTTTGGGCACTTTACTACTTGAAACCTCTCCTTCAGATGTTGAGGTGACTCCTTTATTACCTGTTCAGGGGACAAACCCTTTTAAACTCATGCCCAAAAGAAAGTACCGGTTTCGAGTCACTCACCCTGATTACTATGAAGGTGTTTTGGAATATTCCATACCAGACGATAAAAGTTACATCAAAAAATTTCATCTTGATCCTAAGCCCTCTACATTTAGATTCTTTGTCACTCCTTCAAAGCACGTCATGTCCATAAACAAAAAATTATTTTCCGCGGGCAAAAGGATAACCGTTACTGAGGATGAGATAGAAGTTGTGATTAGGGCGGAGGGATATGAAACCTTTTATAAAACAGTGAGAGTTCTTCCTAATAGGGACTATCCAGATGAGCATGTAAAACTTGATCTCATTAAAGAATCAGCATCATTTGATTTTAAGTTCAATAATCCATTTCAAGATAAATATCAAAAAAGATTCATAAAAAGGTTTGAATACAATCCATTTATCCAGATTGATGAGGATGTACATTTTTCAATCCTCCCCGTGTCCTATTTCTTTGAGTGGACCTACTTTGGTCTTGGTGCTTCTTATAATTTTATCTCGACTCAGAGTGATAATGGAGAAGAAACCGTTAATAAAGATATATCTGATCTATCTCTTAATATGAGAATTTTCTCTCCTCGTTTTGATAATTTTCAAACCTATCTAAATTTCACGACAGGAAAGTACTCTGCCAATGAAGAAAGAGATGATTTTGTTGAATATAAAACAATTGAGCGTCAGTACAATTATTATGGATTTGGAGGGGGTGTTCGGGTTTACACCTCCCAGGAATTTTCCTTTCATCTTGAATTAAATCACATTTATAAAAAACAATCTGAATCTTTGGTTGATGATACTCAAACCAAACAACAACCCACTGAGGTCAAAGGGGTTCTGGGAATAGGATGGGAGTTTTAATATGAGCAAAAAAGAAAAGAAAGATCGAGTTCATTTGATTCTAAAGGTTTTAAGTGAGGCGAGGATACCACTTACTCAAAAGGATATTGTAGATAAGGTTTTATCCTTTGAGGAACTTAAGGTTTCTAGGAAAACCATTCAGCGTGATGTTCTGGAGATGGTTAAGAAGGGCCTCATCTACTCAAACTCTCTGGCACCGGTAACTTTTTATTCAAGACCTGGTGATGAATTCGTTCTACGGCTAACAAATGAAGAGGCTACATACCTTATTGTGATTGTTCCGGAAGAGCATGATGTGAATAAAAGATTAAAAAAAATGATGGGGATTTGATTAGACAACTTTTGTCTAGTTTCTAGGAGATGATGTTCTACATGGGAAAACCCATGAAAGGAGAGGTCCATGAAGACAATGAATTTATTAGTATTTACCACTTTAATGGTTGCCTGTAGTTCTCCAAAAACCAAAGATCACAGAGATCTTGTGATTGGAAGAATTGATGAACTTCCAGAAAGACCTTCTTGGTTTAAAGAATCTATTGAGTCAGAGGAGGCAGGAGACCGGGTTATTTTTTGGGGTAGAAGCACCTTAAAAAATAATGAACGACTAGAAATTGGTTATAAGATTGCAGAATTAAATGCTAAGTCAAAAATTGCTAATTACGTATCAGAGAAAATAAAGACTATTTCACAGTCGGCCGATGAAGTAGGGTCTCAGGATCAAAGTCTTTTTAGATCCATCATCACTCAAAAAGCCAAGGTGGATCTTTCTGAAATTCAGTCAGGGCGAAAGTACTGGGAAAAAGTTCAAATATCAGACCCTCAAGGCGAAAGAAGAACTGAATACAGGGTTTTTTCTTCGGTTGTTATAAAAAAACAAGATCTCTCAAAGTTAGTAAAAAACGCCCTCCAAGAAGGAGAGGGGAAATTTAGTGAAAATTTCAGCAAAAAAGTAGATGAAGAGTTTGAACAGATGATGGGTGAGGATCAACATGAAATCCGTTGATTTATGGGCACTTCTCATCTTGTCGAGCATGCCTGAACAGCCGCTACAACTTGAAGGGATGTGGAGATCATGCACGGATGTGAGAGCTGATGGTCTTCTCTACGTGGCAGAGTTTAAGAAGAATGAACTAGTTGAAGATTATTATGGATTTGAAGGAGGAGGCGAGAATTGTACGGGGAAAAGAATCTTTCACTATAAGCGTACCTGGGATTTAAAATATAATAACTTCAATTTTAAAACTAAATACAAGGAAAGTGGTTACATCTACCAACCCAAAGAAGGGGCCCCGAATTGGTATGGTTGCTGCCATTTCAGGGCCTATGATGAAGAAAGAGCAAAGATTTGTAAAATGCATGCAATGCCTGAAGATCATGATCTTGAGCTAATAAATGAATACTCCTATCTTATAAAAGGCGAAACACTACAAACAAATTTTAAAGGTCAGCGAAGTTATCTTAAAAGAGTGGATTATCCAAATCTATTCAAGCTTAAGAAATACTTAATCGATTTTTATTTCTCACAAAATCCTTCTGACAACTACTGACGAGATGCCTTGCTAGCATGGTGGAAAAGGGAGGTCCTCAATGGATCAAAGAGTTAAAGAACTTTGGATTAAAGCATTGCTATCTGGGGAGTTTAAGCAGTGTAGAGGTCATCTAAGTAAAAATGACAGATACTGTGCTTTAGGTGTTCTCTCTGTACTCGCACTTCTTGAAGGAGTTTGCACTTATAATGAGCTTTCAGGACAAGGCTTCTTTGATAATCGAAAATTTACACTTTCCTATAATGTCATGAAATGGGCTGATATAGCCCAAGAAGACGATCGTTTTCTAGACCCTAGAGAACATGAGGTAAAGGTTAACTTCAATAAAAGGAAAACAACAATTATCAATCTTAATGATGAGGGCAAGAACTTCAGAGAGATTGCGCAGATTATAAGAGAGTGTCTTTAAGAGGAAGCATTTTGATGAATATTGAATATTTAGGAAATGTAGGAATTCATGGGAAACTTGATGCTGGAATGAATGCCCTTTTTTTTGATTCAGGATTCTTTATGAAGGTAAGGGTCTTAGAGATTTTTCAGATCACAGGTGAATTTATAGGGATTAGTCTTGAAGTTTGTTCAAATTTTTTTGGCTCGATTATAAATACACCAAAAGTCCAATACTTCTCATACGAGGAAAATCAAAGAAGGGATTTTAAAGTGAGCGGAATTCTTGAAAGGCATACATTGGATAGAAGACGTCTTACGTTACTAAATCTAAACATTCATCTTGTTTTTTAGGAAGAGATTCTAAATAAGTTTGAAAAGAAAGTATTGAATTTTGATGACCTGGTCTCTTCAGTATTTTTTTAGTGAAAGATTTTAAACTTTGGTATTTACAGGATGGGACAATTATTTACTAATAAGTATTTATATAGCAAGAACAAGAGTCTCTTCATCTTTTTTGAAGTACTCAAGTAGTTCTTTTTGCAAGTGAGATCGATACATTGTAGCGTTTTTTAGCTGATCTCCCTCTTTATTAAGAAACCATTTGATCTTCCCGTCGAGCTGCTCATCGTAAATTGGAAATCTGGCACTAAGCTCTTCAAGATCTCTGTAAAGAGTCCTTTTATTAACACCTGGACATCTATTGTCTAACAGCTCATAGATTTCAGAAGTTGAGATTCCAGCATCACCAGAATAATTTTCTAGTAAATTTAGAACTAGCTCTTGTCTTAAGTTTTTAGGCAAATCATGTCCCTTCTTCCCCATAAAGAGTTCCTCCAAATAAAATTAATGTTATTAAAAATTGGACGCAAGAACCATGAGAGAGCAAAACACCGGTATTATTTTGCAGACTGCTCTTGGTGATAACTAGAATTTACCCTAGTTCAGAATTTTTCACAATATGTAAAAAATAGACACTTTATTTTCTTGACTGACAAAATCATGAACAGTGTTCTTTCTTATTTCATGCCTACTTCAAAAAATAATTTTTTTTCTGATCCTTCAATTTCTTTGTCATGCTCTGTCACCATTACCAATTACTTTTAATGAAAGTTCGGATTCAAAGAGATCTTTGATTCGACTTGATGTTGATTTGAAGTCCTTGAAGATTTTGCCTCTGTATATGGTCACCTCAAGCTATCTATTGAATGGCAATAATCGCTGAGGCTGTTTGAGATCACGGATGGCTTAGAACAAGGTTTTGAATAATAGTCATGGTTTTCGAGGGAACAATTTACGGGGTTTTGATTGGCCGTCCGGACAGGCGAATAGAGTGTCCGGATGAGTGAATTCATGTAATTGAAAAAATAAGCGAGTCGATAATGAACGAAGAAGCAGGATTAGATCAAATGAAGCTAGATAAAAACCTTAAAAAGATGATGGCTTCCAAGAAGCTCAGTCTAAAGAATCTTTCAGGGCATGTAGGGGTTCCGTCCTCTACGATACATGGTTGGCTTAATGGTGCCGCTCCTAAATCGTTAGTTGACCTTAAAAAGATTGCTGACTTCTTTAAAATATCGATTGATGAATTGTGTTTTGGTGCACCAGAAAAATCAGTTCAAGCCGTGCGTGAAAGAGTGGTTGGAGATCTAGGTACAGTAGAACTCGTTTTGAGGGTTAAAGATTAATTTTCAAATACTACGTTCTTTGGATTTATTATGAGAAATCGCAAATATGCAAAAGAGGATTTATTGAAATATTTTTCCCCTCTTCTGATTCTGTTCTTTCTTTTTTCCTGCAATGGTGGCGGAGGTGGTAGTAGTTCTGGTAAGGATGCTGAAACTCCTGAAAATGAATCCCCCGTCTTAATAGATCCTCTGAACCCAATTTTTAGTTACTTCTGGTTTTTTAAAAATGTAGGGCAGGATACTTTTGAAGGGAAAAATGGTGATATAGGTGAGGATGTTAATCTTGCCTCAGTACATGCGGAATTTACTGGAAAAAATATCTATATTGCTGTTTCAGATGGAAGAGTAGATGTTGACCATGAAGATATACAAGAAGATATACAATCTCCTTTCCATCGAAATTATGCCTTAGGCTCAACTTTGAGCGGTTGGCATGGTTCAAATCCTACAAGTGATGATAACACTGATGCTCATGGTACTTTCATTGCGGGCATCATTGGAGCACTTAAAGATAATGGAAAAGGTGGTTATGGTGTCGCTCCCGAATCTAATGTCGTAGGTTTCAATTTTTTAGATAGTGATCTTTCTATTTCTAAGTTCCTAGACCAAGCAGACAGTGGGGATGATGATAAGATAAATATTTTTAATTATAGCTATGGAGCAAGTACATGCACAATTGTTCCTGAAAATTTGAATTTCATCGAAAAAGTTTACGATGGAGTTTCCAATCAGAGGGGTGGTAAGGGCTCTATATATGTTACTTCTTCAGGAAATGATTTTAGTGGAAATGCTGGGTCGTGCAGCGGATTGCAGAATTATAATCATATAACCTACCTTGGTAATTCTAATTTTGATCAAAAAAAGGCAAATCCATTTTTTATTACTGTTGCAGCGGTGAATTCTTCTGGAAAGTCGGCGTCCTATAGCACACCTGGATCTAACATTTGGATTTCTGCTCCGGGTGGGGATCCTTTATCAAATGGTATGGTTTCTACTGATCTTGAAGGATGTAATAATGGATATTCAACCTCATTAAGCGAAAATCTATTTGATAGTAATAAAAATGGTCTAAATCCAGGTTGCAAATATGCAATGGGTAGAATTTATGCAGGAACATCGTTTGCTGCACCAATCGTCTCCGGTGCTGCGGGCCTTCTATTAGAAGCTAATCCTGATCTTAGCTGGCGTGATGTTAAGCACATTTTAGCATTGACTGCAAGTCAGGTAGATGCAGATATTGGCGATAGAAGTAATCCTAATGGCCACAATCTATCAGGTCACGTTTATGAACAAGGATGGATTGAAAACGATGCTGGATTTAAATTTCACAACTGGTATGGATTTGGACGAATAAATATAAAAAATGCTGTGGACGTTGCTAAAAATTACAGTTCTTTTTTACCCGAGCAGAAATCCCTCACTGATACCGATGACCCGAGTTCCTTTTTCTATGATTCAGGTGTAATTTCAAAAGCTATTCCAGATAACAATTCTCTAGGTGTAACAGATAGTTTTCAGGTAAGACATAATTTTAAGGTTGAGGCAGTACAAGTCATTCTAAGTCTAAATCATCCCTGGCCATATCAAGTCGGAATTGAATTAACTTCACCATCTGGGGTAAAAAGTATCTTGAAAAATATTAATACCAATTCTTTGGATCAAGGTTCTTATCAAGATGTAAAGTTTCTTACAAACGCATTTTATGGAGAAAGCTCAAAAGGTCCATGGACTCTTAAGCTTATTGATGGGCAAAGCGGTTCAGTTGGGACACTGACAAATTGGAAAATAAACATTTGGGGGCACATTCTTCCTAATCCCTCAGATACATTAGAGCCAAATCCTGTATCCAGTATTTCCCATTCAGCATCATTTAACTCTTTAATTTCTACTCCCACAATTTCATTCATTCCTAGCACAAGTGAAGATGTATTGAGGTATGAAGCATCAATTGGATCTAATCCTGGAGAAACGGATATAAAGGATTGGTTTAGTGTTGGGATCAATACCTCATTCTCAAAGACTGGGCTGAATCTCGTTGCCGGATCAACTTACTTTATTAACATTCGAGCTATAGATGAGAATGAAAATATTTCCCTAATTGAGACATCGGATGGTTGGGTAGCAGAAAATAAAATTACTGTTTCGGTTTCTTATACATATGCTACTCCTAATCTCGCTACAAGTGGTGGCACCGGTTACGCGGCTTTTTGTAATGCTAACGATACAATTAGACAAACATGTAATCTCACCAAGTCTGTTGATTTTGCTAAAAAAAGTCTCTTGGACTCTGCTTTTAATAAATGCAGTGTAAATTTTAATTCTACAACTGGTTTCATGAGTATTACTTGTGCGCAATCAGTGAATTGTTCATATGAGGTATATAATGGCATAACTTATTCCTGCATATCACATTGCACTCGTATAAATACTTATGTCGGAGGGGGGGCAACCACGAATGGCTCCTGCTCTTTTAACCCGCCATAAACATTATGAGACAAATAAAAAAAAATCTCTTAGTTTTCACGGCATATATGACTTTTTCTTGGTTAATTTTTCATTTTTTGTTAAACAAAAAGCAAGATAAGTTGTTGACGGTTGCCGATGTTGAAGCCCAAAATATAAGCGGCAAAATTCCTGCGGGAACAGATCATTCAGTCAGAAAATCTTCTCCCGATCTAGAATCTCGAAATATTTTGACCAAAAATGAATCTGGAAATCGAAAACTTATTAAAAACAATCTAGTTCGTTCAATCTCAAATTTTTCTATTGAAGATTTTCACCAAGTTTCCCTTCCTGCGTTAGCATTCCAGAATTTAAGCCATCTTTCCCTGCTTCAAAATATTCGAGTGTCTTTCAAGAGAAGTGATAAAGCTAGTATTTTTGTTTCTGGGGGGTACTACTTTTATGAGGAGGCAAGCACCGAATTAAGCACTGTGATATGGGACAAGTCAAAAAATCGACTTGCCTATTTTTCTGGAGAGATCGTCATTGAGGTGAAACAAGATATAAGAGATATTGTAGAGGCGCTTGGTGTGGATATAATTTCAGAACCATTTAAAAATAAATATATTGTAAGTGTTAAAATGCTTGATAATGAAGCATTTTATGACTTTTTGCTAAAGCTCGATAAAATTGAATCAATTAAGAAGTTGTCGTTAGATTTATCTTTTGCCAGAGATCAACGGCAATAAACATTTATTTTTAATGCAGTTCTGAGCGAAGATTCCGACTAGGATACTTTAAATAATGTTAGAGTTCAGATGTGGCTAATTAAATTAGAACATAGCATAGATCTTAAGAATTCCAATTATTTAGCCGATGTGTTATAATAACTCCAAGATGGGGAATTTTTATGCTTATCCGTGAATATGTTTTGAAATTTAAGAATTTAGATGTAGGCCAGATAACTATCTATGAATCTGGTGAATTGTCATTCGAATATTCAAATGATTTTAAGCTTTCAGGTTTTGCTCCACTGCCATCATTTCCAGATTTTAACAAGAAGTATGAAAACGAATCTGTGGTTAATTTTCTCTTGAATCGAATTCCTCCAAAAGCAATCAAGGCGAAGCCACATATTAATTTTTTCAACTCCACTGAATTGATGGATATGGGCCGAAAGGTTAGCCATAGTCCTATCGAAGTTATTGCTTTTGCCCAGTTCTGAGCCAGCACAAAAATATCTAGGAATGTACTATCTTATCAAGGTTGTCGATCCTCTCTTCATAGCAATCCGATATGAATTGTCTTCGTTCTTTAGAAAAGAACGATTCAAGTATAAAATCTTTTTTTATTATTTGATCAGTATCGATCAGTTTTGCTTCTTTAAGCAGTGTTGAAAAAGAGGAAATAATATGTGGGTGAAGTTTAATGATTTCTCGAATGAAATCAAAATGATTTAATTTGATTCCAACTTTGAGACCAACATGAGGGTAACTGTCTCGGACATAATCTTTAACAGATTTTCTTCCAAGACTATTGTCAATCACATTCCATTTAAATGCTCTTGCAGTATCATAGATGGGAGTAAAGCATGGTATGAATTCAGTTTCCAGAGAAGTTATAATACCCCAGTTTTGTAGGTGTCGGTCATTATTACCTATGATCGCATCCCAAAAACACATTTTCAAGAATTCATCAAATAAGTATCGAAAGGGATTTGTTTTTGAATTGATTTGATTTGACCAGTTTTCCAAGTGCCTCTGAATATTAGAAACTAAATAAATTGATGCAAATTTTTTATTTCTAGGATCTTCCAAATCCTTAAGGTCGTAAAAATTTTCAAATAACTCTCTGCCATGGAAGATAGACTGATTTTCTAAAAGAAAATTTTTTGATGCAATCCTCAGTAGACCTTTATATTTTGCCAATTCATATCTGCAAATTGTTTCAATATAGAAATTTTTTGTTTCAGTTACGAAACATTCTTTTCCCATTAATAATTCCTTTTTTTAATTAAGCCCCCATAATTATTGATAATTCTTTTTTGGCATTCTCCTTGCTTTGGACGTTTGTACAAAAGATCAAAGGAGAATTCGTGGTAAAGACAAAATTTAAAAGAGATGACCTAACTAAGGCATTTATCTTTTTATCCATCATCACTGTAATCATTTTGTTACTAAATCCAGAAATCGCCTCAGCGACAGTAGAAAGCTCAATAAAGGGGGTGGGATCGAATTTTCAAAAAATTGCATTAGGTTGTGGAGTCATTGGCTTTGCAATTGGAGGAGTTGGAATGATGTTTGGTGCCCAATGGGGGATGAGAACAATCATTGGAACGATCCTTGGAACTGCCTGTGTTCTTGGTGGGAACTCCATGATTTCATTTTTAACCTCTTCAATTAAATAATATGAAAGCAATATACCCCAAATTCCTAAAGAAAAAGGCAGAGGTGTTTGGACTTGAGATGAAGGATGTCTTTCTCTGTATGTCGATTATTTCGATTTTAAAATTTTGTGACATCCCTGATCTTATAGTTATCACCTTGCCCCTTAGCTATCTGTTCATCAAATTTATTTTAAATCTATTTTTTCCTCGATCTCACTTTTTATTTTTAATGAGGAAAAAAAGTTATTTTGAATGGACACGTAAAACAAAGGTTAAATAATGCAGTTTCCAATAACTAAAATTGAAAATGAAAAAGTTTTTATCCAAGATAAGATTACTTATTTTCACCGCACAAAGTCCGTTGACCTTGAACATTTATCACTGGAAGGTATGGAGAACATATTTGAAGGTGTAAAAAATTCACTTAACTATCTTAAAAACAATGATGAAGGACTCTCAAAACTAACTTTATCAAAGGATTCTAATTATTTTTATAAATTTTATTCTCTGGGTGGACAGTCTTTTTTAAGTACTGATGATAGTTCATGTGAATTTCAAGGACATAAAAATATTATTTCTCCTGATCCAGTCAGTGCAGTATTTTCGGAGAATGATTTTTGGGGAGCTGTTGAATTTGAAAAAGATCATTTTGTCCTAAATGGAACATTTTGGAGATTTATAAATCTCTATGAGGTTCCGGGGAAGATAAGCTTTCAGCAGTTGGGTGGAATTGGTGACTATTTTTTATGTTTTAGGAAGTACCCCGTAGAGGAGGCGAAAAAGCTCTCCGGAAGAGTAAGAAATATAAATCAACTTACAAGTGATCAATCCTATATCCGAAATATAGCGTCCGAGAGTGCCTTCCGTGATTCAGAGGGTATCCTTGAAAAGCTTATTCATGGTGAGGAAAACCTTTTTGATTTTTGCCTTTGGTTTGTCATAAGACAAGATACAAAAGAGGCTTTAGATCACGAAACAAGGAGAATTCTTTCCATGATTTCTCGAATCGATGGAAAGGGTCTCATGGAAACTGTTGCCTTAAGTACGATTCTTGAATCCTATGTCCCTGGAGTTACCCCAGACTTTAAAAGATCCCACTTTGGGACTTCATCATATCTCTCCTGCATGATTCCCTTTACCACTAATGAGATTCACCCGGATGGGGTAGAGTTTCATGCAATCGATGGATCAAGTGTCTTTATTGATATTTTTAATCCTTATGCCGCTCTTAACTTTAATGGCCTCATTACCGGAAAGTCTGGTTCAGGGAAATCCGTTGTTGCTCAGAAAATCCTCTTAGATTCACTTCATAAAGGGGTTAAAGGTCTCATCTTAGATAAAGGCCAGTCGTTTAGAAAACTCACTCTCTATACTGGAGGTAACATTTTTTCAGAAAAATTTAATCCACTTCAGTTTAATAATCCCCATTACCTTAAGGCATTTTTGATGAGCCTTGTGCCTGAGAATGAGTTTAGCATTAAGGATCAGGGGAGAATGTTTGCACTTATAAAAGATTATCTTTTAAAAAATGAAAACCACACTTTTAGTGGACTCATTTTTTATTTGTCACAGAGCTTTAAGGGCATAGAGCACTACTTTAATGAGCTTTGGGATTTTGTTACTGACTCAAAAGTTCATATTACAGACATAACCTATGTGGATACGGCCCTCTATCCCAAACAAATAATCGCTCCGCTCATCATTTATCTTATTGAGTATTTTAAAAATATTGAGGGAAAGAAAATATTTCTTTTTGATGAATGCTGGGAATACCTTGAAAAAAACTCAGATTATATTGAGGAGTGCTTTAGGACCTTTAGAAAGCACAATGCTTCTGCCATTGCCATCACTCAGGATGTTGGAGATTTCCTTTCAAATCAATCAAAGGTAGGCCAGGTTATCTACAACAACACCAACCATAAGTTCTTCTTTTATCAGGACACAACAAGTACAAATCTCATCTCAGAAGAAGACTCAGAGAGGATCAAATCCTTGAGATCTGTTCATGGTTCACATTCTGAATTTTTCTATAAAGACGATTCAGTAAGAAAAACGGTTCGTTATTATGCCACCCCAACCGAGTATGAGCTTTTTACAACAAAAAAAGAGGATAACTTAAAACTTGAAAAATATGACTCCGTTTACGGAGACTTTATGGATTTTAAGACCCTCATGGATAGGTGGGTTGATTTTAAATATGAGCATGGAGGGATGAATGATCATTAATTGGGTATTCATTTTTCTTACAAGTTTTAGTGCTTTTGCTGGTTTTGGACAAGACACTCTTGTTTTGGTGGAAATCCTTAGATCATCTCTTGATCAGCTTGAAGAGCTTCATGATCTTGCTGATAAAACAGGTAAAACGCTTGATAAAATCCAACAATACAATACGGCTGTCAGGGATATTGAGTACAAAATCATCCTCATTGAAAATCTCGTGGATACCACCAGGGATCTCGGGAGTGCAAATCCCCAAAGCACTCAAGAGATTTTAGATCTTTTAAAAAGAGTAAAAGGTGAATGCCGCACCATTGAGGAGCTTTTAAGAGAGGAGAAAGAAAAAATAGCTCAGTCAAAAAAACATGAAAAGGATATAGATCTTTCAAATCAAAAGGGGAAGTTTGATAGAAAAGTTGAAAAGCATCAGCTATCGGCTTCAACTCATGCTGATTCCAATGTGGCCGAAGCCACTAGGCAAACAGCGATAAACACTTCGTGGATGCTTAAAAGTACAAATGACATTAAGGATTACGAAAACCGTCAATTATCGCTACTTAATAAAAGTTATTCTGAAGACAAGGAAGAAAAGACTCAAAACCTATCCAAAAAATTAGAGACAAAAAAGTATTACAACATTGATTACGGAATCAATTCTAAAGAGGCCTCTCAAAAGAGTTGTCGCTTATGCCAAGGGGACAAATAGTTATGAATAACTTTCTTCAGGACTTTTTACTTCTAAGGTCTACTAATATTGAGGAAGTTTTAAGAATCGTCAGGAGTGTCTCGACTCCCCTTTTAAGTCTTACATTTTTACTTGGGGCCGTATTTGAAAAATTTGGAGATCAAAACTTCTTAGGTCTATTTAAGCGTCTTGTTATTGCACTTTTTCTCATTTCATTTGGGCCATCTCTTTTGAAGTCTTCAGTCCAATTAAGTTTTGATATTTCATCAAAAATACTTTCATCCACCAAAAAGACAAATCCAGTTGTTCAGCTGATAGATCGCGCAAGAACAATCTCAAAAGGAAATGGGACACAGAAAATGGATGATGGAACTTTGGAGAAGAGTAAAAATGCTACCTCTGGTCTTTGGGAATCCGCAGCATTTGTTTCGAAGTTACTTATTGAAGATGGCATGAGCACAGTGGTTTTTGTCATAAGTTACTGTTCCTTATTAATTTTAGGACAGTTTTACACAATCGTTTATAATTTTACGTTTGTTTCCATGCCTTTAATTGCAACACTTATCGTTTTTCCACCTACCTATTCAGTCTCAAACTCAATTACAAGAACGATTAGCTGGGTTTTTCTCATGCCGATTTTTACAATGATCACGATTCTTTTGTTATCGATGTCCTTTCCTTTCCCTCAGGACGGCTCAGAGGTTTTCTATTTTACTTCTTTTGAAAATCTCATCAATTTTTGCATTATGGCCATGATGCTCCTTTTTATTCCCATCATTGTGAGTGGCTTTCTCTCCGGTGCTGGAATTTTAAGTGCGGCCGAAACATTTTCAAAAACTACCGCCATGGCCCTTGCCTCTGGAGGAAGTGGTTTAATTCTGGATAAGGCGAAATCTATTGGCTCGAAACTCATCTCTGGTCGTGACTATGGAGCAATGACTCTGACTAAACTAGGAATAATCAGGGGGCTTAATAGATTAGGGGCCCAATCTATTGAAGCAAGTAAACGCTTAAATACGAAAGCCTCTGATCAAAAAGGAAATCCTCTAAATTATTCCTCCCATAACCGTGAAGGATCAAAAAACCATGTAAAAGATGCCTTTAGTGGGGAGGTATCAGAAAAGATTCATAATCAATCAGGGCCATCAACCTCAATGTCCTCTTTTTCGGGACGCCTGGTTGACCGAGCAGTTGTTGGGAGTGATAGCATTTTAAACTATCGAAAAAACCATATCGCAAAAAAAGCACTCCGAGCGGATCTTAGAGAAGCTCAATTGAAACCCTCTAGAGAAACTCAGGCGCAAATGTTTAATAACTACAAACAAAAGGCACATAGAGATGCCCTTATTAGGCGCCCCATTGATGATGAGGTCTCAAGGCTTCGAGGAGGGAAAACCAGGGGAAGTTTTGAATCTCGGAATTTCCAGACCAGTAAAAGAAATGATGGATTGAGGCGGGAATTTATAAAAAGGAGTCAAAAATGAATTTCCAAAGAGTAAAAAAAGAAGCGTTTTATCAGCATAAGGACATATTAATTTTTATTTTATTAATCATAACTGTGTTCTTAGGTTTCTATAACTTAAGTTCAAGATCTAAAGAGTATGTCTTAACCAGTGGGAAAAATCTTGAATCTCCTGAGCTTGAATTATTTTGTAGTGCTTTTATTGATCAGATCATTAATAAGTCACTCCATGGAGAAATGGTTGAAGATGATATCTACCAAACACTAATAAAAGATAATTATAAAATCCTAAATTTGGTTGGTAGTGAGAAAAGACTCTTCTCAAGATCCCAGGAGCAGGACTGCGCGGTAATCATTCAGGACAAACTAGGTCTAAGACGTTTTGATGTCAGGGTTAATAAATCTTTTGAATATCCATTTTTCTACAAGGTTCAGCGTGTTGATGAGCCAAAAGTTGAGGGTTAATTAAATGGATGCCTATATCTTACCAAAAACTATTGCCTATCTTTTCCTCTCTACAAGCTCCCCTACGACACTTCATTTTGAGACTCCCATTGAGTTTATTCAGGCAGGGAAGGGAAGTGATTTTGATGTGGCCTTTTCTAAAGATAAAAAAACTTTGGTCCTGAGACCCATAGGTATTTTTAGTGATCAAAAAAATATGGTGATTATTTCAAAGGATACCCACTTTCACTTTAAATTAATGAACGTTGAAAAACGCTCCCACGATTTTGTCTATATTCACCGAGGGGATAGGAATATTAGTTATGTTAAACAATTTGAAAATGATTTCTTAAAAATTCATGAAGGAGAGAGTTCCCTTTATCTAGTGAATAAAACGAAAAACCCTCTTGAGATAAACGGGGTCATGGTTCATAAAAGTGCAGTCTTTTCTAAGGGGCTTCCAGTCATTATGAACGGAGAAGTGGTTTATTAGACCTATGAACAATATTTTAATTTTTTTATTATTTAGTTTTAATTCACGCTCAGAAGTTAATTTTCTTCCAAGGAAAGTAAAATTAGATACTCCTAGAGCTCAAACTAAAAGACAGAAGAATCCTTTTAAACCTAAAAAACTTCCCCAGGAAGTTAGAGATCTCGGAGATTCTTCCAGAAAGCTTGATCAATTTATAGAAAAATACCGGGATCGACCTGCCATTTGGGATTTTACCCATTCCTATGATTTTAAAACTTCAACTGTTTTAAGGGGGAGGATCCTCAATTCCATTGTTTCAACCAATTTAGAATCACCTCTTGTGGTTGAGGTGCATGCCAATCAGGGGCTTCCTGAGGGGACAGTTCTTAGTTGTCTTGGGATGACAAAGTATAAAAGAGTTGTTGCTGGTTGCAGTAGATTAATTACGTCAGGATCTACTGGTGAGGAATATGAGGTATCCACCTCAGTTTTAAATACTGATGGGACGGCAGGACTTAAAGGGGAGTATTACACCGGGAAAGAGCTTTATGTTGCAGGAATGATCGCATCTTCATTTGCCAGGGGTTCAATTGAACTCAGTCAATCAAGGATTGCTACCTTAGGAGGGGAGATGAAACTTAATAGTGCTAAAAATCGCTACTTAGAGGGCATCCTAAATTCAGCTGATGAGGCATCAGATTTAATGAAAAAAGAAATGCAGACTTCTGAACCAAAGGTTTTTATTCCTGCAGGTAAAGAGGTTCTCATTTACTTTAACCAGAGGTTTAAAATATGAAAAGTGTGTCTCTTGTGGTGATTTTACTTACCTTTACCTCGTGTTCAAGTCTTAAAAAATCTCTCGTGTATGGTGGTCTTTCCGGAGGAACTATCGGTGCCATCGCCGGAAGTTCTTTGAGTCCAGATGCCTATTCAAGGGCACCTAATGCGTTCATCTGGGGAGGTTTGGGTCTTGTTACTGGTGCGGCCTTAGGTTATTTCTTCTTTAAAGAGGACCCTGAAAACAGGGATCTTCCCCAAATGATTTTAAGAGAAAATAAGAAAATGGATAGAAGTGAGGACTATACTGGCCCTGTGATTATTCCAACTTCTGCTTTGAAATACAAAGTCCAGGATACAGATCTTCCTCCAAGTCTTAAATCTAAAATTCCGAAACCCAGTATCATTGAGCTTACGATCCCTGAGAGGATTCAGAAGCTTGAAAATGGAAGAACTCTTGTGATTGAAGAGCATAAAGCGACAGAGGTCATTTATGAGTAAAAAACCAACTCAAGGATTAGTAGATGAGATTTCAGATTCTCTTAATCGAGGAATAGATGAACTTTCTCGATTACTGGCCTCATTTTTAAACAAGAACCTTCCTCTCTTACTTTCAAAGTTTTTTGGTCATTTTATGAACATTGAAGTACCCATAGAGAGAGCGATGCTCGGGAAAAACAAAACTTCCATGAATCCAGATGAGCTCGGCTATTCCGTGAATGAGAGGAGAAAAATTAAATTTGATGAAATTAATTTTTCACGGCATACCTTTATATCTGGAGCAAGTGGTTGGGGGAAGAGCTATCTTTTTAAGATTTTGATTGAAAATAATCTTAGAAATGAAAGACCCCTTGTGTACATTGATCCCAAAGGCTCAAATTCCGAGATTCAAACCTTTATTCATTTATGTGAAAAATATAAAAGAAAGTATTTTATCTTTTCTGAACATTACCCCAATTCTTCTCAATTCAACCCACTGGCAAATCTTAATTCTGAACAAATCGTGGAAGGAGTGATCCGTTCATTTAATTGGGGAATTAATCCAGAGCAGTACTATTTGAACAAGGCACAGGAAATTTTAAGTGATGTCGTTTTTGAGTTAAAATCTAACAATAAAATATTGGATTTCCACACCATTCTTGAAGGTGTTCTCGTTCATAAAAATAAAGATGAGGCGAGTGGTTTAATTGCAAACTTGAAAACCATTTGCCGTTCAAAATTTGGGGAGCGTTTAAAGGATTCTCTTTCTGAAAACATGGATGGCACTTTCATAAATTCAGCAATGACCATGCGAAGGGCCTTGGATGAGGGCGCATGTATTTATATCGGGGCTTCAACCCAAGGATATGGCTCCATGGCGCGAACGATCGGTAAGATTTTTGTTAATGAATTACTTCAGCTCTCTCACTACCGGGGAGTGGTTGGAAAGACATCATCGGATAATATCGGTGCTCCTTTTGCTGTATTTATTGATGAAGCGGGATCCATTCTTTTTCAGGACTTTATTGATCTCGTTAACAAGGCAAGGTCTTCTGGGATTCAAATTTATACGGCCGTTCAATCGATGCAAGATTTTGACGCAATAGCTGGTGGGAAGCCATTTATGAAACAGCTCTTTGAGTGTTATTCAAACTTTATTTTTTTTCGGCAATCAGGCCCTGATTCTGCCGAAATGGTGTCCTCACTTTTCGGAACTTACCTTTCAAAAAAAGAAACGAGCGTTATAGAAGATGGTGAGACTACCGGAAAGGGGAGTATGAGGGAAGTTAATGAGTTCCGCGTCCATCCCGATATCGTAAAAGAGCTTAATATTGGGCAGGCACTTTTTCTTAGTCTTGGCCCGAGGAAGTTTCACCTCATTAATCTTAGAAATCCTGATAAAACGAAGTACCCAAAAAGTGAAAGTCAGAATGCTGCACCAAGGGATCATGTGGTGAAGACAACTCAATCCAAGGCTCAAACTGACAAAAAGATACCCTTTATGAGGAATTCAAAATGAATGAGATCGATAGTTTTTCTTTAATGACATTTGATAGAGCGATTCAGACCTTGAAGAAATGGAAGATTATTCCTTTCAAATCTTTTTATCTTGTCTCCTCTGATACCCACAAGAAAACTTATAGCTACAAGTATTTAGCAAGGCTCATTAATGCGGGGATTGCAACAAAAATGAAGTTACCACAAACGAATGCTTGCGTGGTCCTTCCCTCAAAAAGGATCATAGAGGATTTTAATATCCCTCTTACCAGAGAGCAGTTTACACATGATACGGTCGTCTCCTATGTTGCCTCTGCCTTTATGACGGTATCCCATTTTAAGGATGCTGAATTTATTTTTGAACACGAGTCAGGGAAATTTCATCTGGGATCTGTTATTCCAGACCTTGAGATTAAGGGTGTTGACCCAAAGTCGTTTGATGAATTTCACTTTGCCATAGAAATAGAACTCTCAAGGAAGGCATTTTCTAAAATTGATGACAAGCTTAGAAAGTATGCCCAGGATACCACTTTTGATCATGTGGTTTATTTTTTTACCTCGGAAGATCTCTATCAGCTTTTCAAAAAAAGAATTAGTACCTGGGAGGAGGGGGAATCAAAGATTCTGTCTGGAAAAATTTCCCTTGTCTTCGTGACTGATTACCTTTCACTTCATGAAAAGATGTTGGACTTAAAATGCTTTTCTAATGGCTCAGAGGGGATATTAAGAGACTTTTTTTAGGATAAGGGTCGCTATCTAAAAGAGAGTTATGGATGTGTCTAAATGAATATCACAAAGGAGAAAAGACTGGAAGGATGTGGAAAATTATCCACTACCCGCCCCCTTCCAATTCTTTGAAATTACTATTTTATTTCTTATCTTCTTCCTGACCTCCCACTCCCAACGTTGTATAGAGTAGGAGGTCAGAAAGAAGATAAGAAAATGAAGAATAAATAGTAAATGGAAGGGGGCGGGGAGTGGGAGAAAAAATAAAATTAATAAAATGAGTAAGGGTAATAGGAATTTGTAAGATTGAGATCGGAAAAAAAAAGGAAAAAAATGAAAACAGAAATTGTGTCAGAAGAAAAGAAAGCGAAAGCATCGTTAAAGTTCACGTTTGATGGGACAGGTAGAGAACAGGCGGCAGAATTTTTGATGAAAATTTTAGAAGAATGTAAATCAAATGATTTCGGCAAAAAGATTACGTACTCGGATATTATTGCCAAGGCCTTAATGAAATTAACTGATAAGGACATCGAGTTGATAAAACGACAAGCGATGGGCCACAAGGGGCATATTCTTAAGCTTTTTCGAGATTCAGGGAAGGATGATGGGTCTGATGAAACTTTTTATACATGGCTTGCGACAGATTATGATCCTAAGAATCTTAAGAAGATTGTTCAATGAAGTGATTTCAGGTTCTATGTAATTTTCTCTTTGGAATCGAAATTAGATTTTTTATCTTAGAGATGGAATGAAACTTAATTATTTGCGGAAGAACTTGTGTACCTCCTTTAGGATCAAGAGGAGGGCGCAAGTTCTCAGAGAACCGACGATTCAGCTTATGAAAATGGCTCTTAAGTATAGAATTATGATTTCCTACTCATTTTTAGCCGTGCAAAATTGAGATAGGTGGCTGTATAAAAACTTAGAGTACCAGATTAAAAAATTTTAGAATTGTTTCTATACCAACTCTGTTAACTAATCAATGTCCATGAATATCAGTATTTAAACTCGATAATGCGGCTATTGATCACAGTCCAGAAGCTACGCTTTTGAACCGCTCTTCTCTTTCATGCTTTCGAGAAATCGAAATGAATTATCTTCAAAGACAAAGATATCGCATCGATGAGTAAACAAATTTATAAGCGCTTTAGTTAACTCGATGCTGCCAAAAGTTTGAATCCAATTGGGAAGGTCTTAATTTGTTGTTATTAAAATTGACTCTTACTCACATCTCTTGGAGAAAATATCAAACAATAGTCTCGCTCCACTATCTGAAAATAGAATTGTTTTATTTTTGGTTCAACCCCGTAGAACAACTAAAAGTCATCTTGCCTCAGCTGCGATTGACCGAATTTTTGACCGAGCAAAGGTGACGGTTTTTTAAAAGGAAAGAGTTATAGAGCGGAGAGAAATAATAAAGTAAGATTTGCAAAAAAAGAAAGAGCTAACGTTATAATTCAGCCGTGGTGGTGATCATCAAGTGGGAATCGAAAATTGATCTGGTCGGTTAAGAAAAGTTAACTGCTCACTTATTGCCGACTTGGGCACTTTCTACAAAAAAATGATTTTTGCCCTATAATTTTAGTATAGGGCAAACCTATAAAAAATTTAACTATATCAACAGGATGTTGTTATGGCACAGGAAGTGCGTTCTGCAAATGCGGGCGGGGATATACCCCGTTTAAAACCAAACCAAATCATCGAGTGTCGTGGTGGCATCTGGCGTTTTCTTAGAGAAGACAGAGGCCTTTGGGAATTAGAATTACTCAGGCAAGGTTCACATTTTTCTGAATTTCCAGTAAAAGTCTGGGCAATTCCACAACTAGAAAAATCAACACTCCGAGTTTTAAAATCACATGAGGCATATACCCCTTACCCAAGTGAGAAAAATCAGAGAAATGCAAAATACTATAAACCACTTCTGACATTACGAAAAAACAGTGCCCTCGAAGACAGAAACAACTCAAAAGACCCTAATACTGCCAAACAATGTGCGATAGAAATTAAACCTTGGCAGTTTGAACCGTGGAGAAGAATTGTCGATGCGCTTCCATTTCCTAGAATACTACTGGCCGATGACGTGGGTCTTGGTAAAACAACAGAAGCAGCAATCATCCTCACGGAATTAACAAGAAGAAAAAGAGCAGAGCGGGTTTTGATAATAGCCCCACAACATTTAAGCGAAAAATGGCAAGACGAGCTTTATGAAAGATTTGGCCTTGCCTTTGAAATTTATAATCGAAAAACAAGAGAAAGATTAAATGAAAAGGGAGTGAAAAACCCTTGGCAGGTTGTTGAAAGAGTTATTGTTTCCAGAGACTTTGTAAAGCGATGGGAAAATTTAAAACCGTTGGAAAATGTAAAATGGGACGTAATTATAATCGACGAGTGTCACCATTTCGTTAAGGATCTGAACCAATCTCA
>CANHIY010000044.1 GCA_947461175.1 Bacteriovoracaceae bacterium | reverse complement strand
TTAAAAATCCTTCAGGTTTGTGGATATTTAAACTCAAGATATATCAAGTTAGAGGAGTAAGAAGTGAAGAATAGAAATTCAAGTGGTTGCACATAAATGAGCAATACCCCACTTAATGCCCCAAAAAATGGGCACTGGCACAAAGGACCAAAAAAACTGCCCTTGGTAAGTTTACGAAATTGATAGGACTTTATCCTATCAACCTATTCTATAGGAATATCTTATAAAACCGAAGAGTAAAGTGCTCTTACTTTTATCAGGAAACTTGAAGTGCTAAGAATACTTTTTTTGATCTTAAGTCTCCTCTCCATACAAAGCTGCGGACCAAAGAAGTCCTCTGAGGCACAATTTGTTATTAACCTTGGGGCAATGGCAGGAAGCGGGGATTATCCTGGTGGAGTCATTATCTATGGTCATAATTTATCGGGGACCCAAAGGTTTTCCAGAGCTATTACAACTGCCAGTTACAACATTGAGCTAGAGAATGGAGAGTGGAGCTTTTATTCTCTTGCCTGGTCGGGCCCTAATGTTTTTGATGGTGACCTTAAGTGTGCCCACACAGTCGCGAGATTAAATGGGGATCCCGTCACTATTTCCCTGACACCAAAGATTGTTTCATGTGACTCAGAGAAATTTTCACATCTGGTCTATCGAAAAAATGGTCAGATTCAGCCATTAAAATTCATAACATGTTCTGATCTTTCTGGTCATAACTCAGGTTCTACCTGTTCCCAAAGTCCAGGTCTTCATCAGTCGGTGAAGGTTGTTTTAAATAGTTATGAGGGAAAATCATCCATAGATAAATCTCAATCTGGAGATTCACTTAGGTCTCAATGTATTAACTTGAGCTCTGGTTTGGCCAACACTAATCTAAAAGTTCCCACGGGCTCACCTTTCTTAGATATTAGTACTGAAATTCATGCTTATGTTGGACTAGATTGTTCTGGTAACTCTAAAAATGTTTTTTATTTTCCTCGTGGACTTTTTCAAGGATCTTTGACCAATGCACTGGTTTTAGATGATCTAGGTTCCAGTGGAGAGGTCGAGTACACAAAAATTTTTTTAAAGAGTGAATTTGGTTTCACTTATCCGAGCTTAACCTACAATTCATATGTTGGTCTCACCACTAGTAATATTAATATTCGACCTACACTAAATAATGGTGGTTCACCGGTTAGTAGTTGTTCCGCTCCTAACTTACCTTTAGGATTGAGTATTGATTCTAAGACTTGTGTTATCTCGGGAACCTCCTCCGATATGTTAAGACCTGAAAGTTATTCAGTCACCATGACTACTGAGGCTGGGTTTGTCCTCACATCTGAAGTCTCTATTACTGTGAATACAGGTAATACCTCCCCAACTCTTAATTCGATTTCGGATGTGAGTATTAACGAAGACATACCTGTTTCAGTTCCTTACTCATTTAGTGATGTAGATTCATCTCCAAATTGCACAAGTTCCATCATAGTCACATCCTCTAACACAACCCTTGTTCCAAATGCCAATATCACAGAGTCTGGCACTGCTCCTAATTGCAGTCTTTCAATTTCCCCAGCATTGAATCAAAATGGAACAAGTACTATTACAGTTACGGTCTCCGATGGATCACTCACGGACACAAAAACTTTTACTCTCACTGTTAATCCTGTTAATGATGCTCCTGTTCTAAGTGTTATTTCTAATCAGACGACTACTGGAACTTCTCCCCAAATTGTCACCCTAAATGTTTCTGATGAGGATGATGTAATCAATTGCTCCTCCTCCATTATGGCCACATCTTCAAATACGAATCTTCTTCCAAACTCTAATATAACGAGATCGGGAACTTTTAACTGCCTATTGATTCTTACTCCTATGGCTAATATTACAGGAACAACTAAGGTTACAGTTACAGTTACAGATGGGTCGTTATCGGATGTTCAATCCTTTACTTTGACTGTGAATGCTTCCTCCACCCCCTTAGCAAATCCGATCCTCGCGGGTAGTACACCCGTTTCCCCTTCGAATGTTAGATCATTTAATTTATCTTTTTCCGGGACTTTTAGTATTGGAACAATTCTTACAGTTTATGGTGATCAAAACTGTTCTCAGAGTTTTGGTAGTACGACAGTTACTATTGCTACCGCTACCGCCTCAGGATTCTCTCCAGTGCCCCTACTGGTTACTATTCCAATGGATGGATCCCACAATCTTCATGTGAAGCAAACTGATACAAATGGTAATTTTTCCAATTGTCATCCCATTGCAACTTACATCTTGGACACAACCTCCCCTCAAATGCCAGGCATATACGGTGTTAAAGGACCCTCCACTTCCTCGGATAATAATTGGGATAATCAATTAACTTCAGGTCATATTCCAAAGATTGGATGGTCCGTCATAAACGATGCAGTTTATTATTCTGCAGATATCAAGCATTATTCAACGAACACTTCAGTCTGTTCATCTGTAACTATTCAATCAAGCCAATTTCAAGGAGACTACCTTTTCGAAGAGTGCCCTTTGCTTGAAGGTATTCCCTATACGGTTGAGGTAAAAGCTTTTGATCAAGCAGGAAACGTTTCAGCTTCTACAAATTATCAATTTCAAGTTCTTTATCCTTCATGGATGCCTCTTGCTAATAATTCAGCTCCATTAATAAATCATGATGCTTTTTGGATCAATGGAAGTGGCTCTGGGACCTCAGGCTCAGGCTACACTGGTATGTTCATTTGGGGTGGAGAAAATTCATATGGACCCTCAATCAACTCTTTTGGTTACAATCCACATAATAATTATTGGTCTAATCTAAATTCAACCAGTCTTCCTACTCCTCGCACGGATCATACTGCCATTTGGACCGGTGGCGGAATGCTCATTTGGGGAGGAACTAATGGAACAGCCAGTTTAGCTGATGGTCATTTTTGGAATATGGTGACCTCTCAATGGACCCAAATTCCTTCTGCACCGATACCCAGGAGCGGACATGCTGCTTTTTGGCAGGAGATTTCTGGCTCTCAAAGAATGGTTGTTTTTGGTGGTCGTACTGGAAATTATTTCAGTACAGCAACGTTGCTAAACACCATAGAAGTTTATGAACCTGCAAACGGTTTATGGTCAACTCTTCAAATACAGGGAACCCCCCCGAGTATCCGAGAAAAAATGGCGTACGCCTACTTTGAGAATGAAAAGAAGTTCTTTATCTGGGGAGGAAGTAATTCTTTGGCTCTTGGTGACGGATGGGTTCTTGATTTTAATAAAAATCCAGCAATGTGGACTAGCATTAGTACAACGAATGCCCCAAGTTCTCGTACAGAAATGTCTTTTACTTCTTTTAATGACGGAGATCCAAAAGTTGTTATCTGGGGAGGTCAAACCAATGGTACCAAACTTAATACAGGATATATTTATAATTTAAGAACCAATTCATGGTCGCAAATGACCACTATAAATGCGCCTTCGGCCCGGACAGGTGCTAAAATGGTTTGGACTGGAAATGAAATAATGGTTTGGGGAGGAAAAGTGAATGGGAGTTTAACAGACACGGGTGCTTTTTATAATGTGAGAAGTGATTCTTGGTTAGAAACTTCTCTTCATAATTCTCCGGAGCCTAGATTTGGGCATAGTATGGTTCTTGATCCTGTGAATAAAGACGTTTATATTTTTGGTGGAGAAGACGAAAATGGAACTCCCTTGCAATCTCTTTATAAAATTAAGCCTTAATCTTGACTAGGTTAGTTTGAGCTAGTGTTAATTTTAACAATATCCTGACACAATTATTATAATAATTTTTTTAGCATATAATAGCTGTACGGAATGTATGTCTTTTAGCTGCATTCCGTCCTCAGCACTAAAAAAGGAAAAACCTTTGGAAAACACCAAGAATACACTTAATTATAAAGTCTATGATCGTCCTGGAAAAAAGATGTCTCAGGATGAATTGCAGAAATTTCACCGTGAGCTTTTGGATGTGGCAAAAACTTGTTTAGATGAAATACCTGATTATCAATGCTTGTCAGGTAGAAAAGAGGAGTTTGATAGGCTCATTATTTCAGTGGTGAGGAATGAGTCAGGAAAGATGTTAGGATTTTGTTCATCATATATTTTAGATGGTGGTGAGCTTGGTAATATCTTTCACTTGGGGTTAACCTGTGTGAGGCCTGAGGGCAGAGGGCTCAAATTTACTCATACCCTGACCTCTAAGGTTGTTCAGCATTTTCTTTTTAAATATTCACTTTTTAAGCCAAGCTGGGTGACAAATGTTGCATGTGTGCTTTCTTCTCTTGGAAACGTTTCCATGTATTTTGATGACGTCTATCCCTCTCCTGCAGTTAAGGCCCCTTGTCCTGAACAAATGAAAGTGGCGACATTGATTAATTTAAAATACAGAAATGAACTGTACGTTTCTTCTAAGGCGAATTTTAATAAAGAGACCTTTGTCTTTGAAGAAAGTGTTTTGGGGAACATGTTTCAAAAAGAAGCTTTTGATAAACGCTACCTCCATAGAAATAATGATCTCAATAACTACTTTAGAAATCTTATGAACTTTGAAAGAGGAGATGAAGTTCTTCAGGTTGGTAAAGTTTCATTACTGACTTTTCCTTCTTATTTTCTTAGAAAAATAAAAATGAGATTTTTTAGTTCTTTCCCTAAATTTATCAGTCTACCTACAAATTAATTAAAGCTCCAAATGCCAGCTATTTCTTCCTGTGTTACTATCCGATGAATTAGTTTTAAAAATTCATTTTAAATTAAATTTTAAAATTAGATGTTATCTTTAGAATTAATGTTTGATTCTAATAAGATTAATTAGAAGGAAAACATGATGAATTACTCTACAGGGATGAGGCTTCAGGAACAAATTCCCACTATTTTAAAGATTTGGGAAGAGAGGGCCAAAAAAGAGATTTTGGCAGCTAAAAACCTGGAGGTCCTTGCTTTGAGAGATTCTATCCCTGAATATATTATGGGGCTTGTAAATGCACTGAATAGGAATGTTGACGGCAATAAAGAGAGAAAGCATTTTGAGCGTGAAGAAGGACATCGTTTAGGAAAACTTCATGGAGATAGGAGAGCCAAAGATCTTAACTATACTATAGATCAGCTAATTTTTGAGTATCATATCTTAAGACAGGTCATATTCGATGAATTGGAGAAAGATGAAGATCTGGGGCGTATTGAAAGAGAGGTGATTATATGTTCAATCGAGCAAGCAGTCAGTGATGCAGCGACGCATTACTCCATTTACAAGGAAGAAACAATAAAACTCTCTGAAGCAATAAGAGCAAAGGATGAATTTCTTTCTATTGCCTCCCATGAACTTAGATCCCCAATTACTTCTTTAAAGCTTCAGCTTGAAATGATCTTAAGAAATATAGTTCAAAATAAAACAGGAGCTAAGGATTTAAATGTTTTAAAGAAAGCCTTTGATAATTCAATCATGCAGGTGAATAGACTCACCAAACTTGTTGAAGATCTTTTGGATATTTCCTCTGTTCATCTTGGTAAACTTAAGATTAATCTCGAAAGAGGTATTGATGTAGGTGCCTTGGTCCAGGAAGTGATTCAGCGTTTTCAGGAAGATGATTCTGCTCTAGTCCTGACTAACATCAAAATTAATTTTCACCCTCCTGATTCACCAATCGTTGGTAACCTTGACCCTTCTCGTATTAGACAAGTTTTGAGAAATCTTGTTTCCAATGCAATAAAGTATGGCGGTAATATTATCAACATTGAACTCAAGAAGATCTCTTCCACAGAAGTTGAAATGAGTGTTGAAGATAATGGCAGAGGAATTGATAGTAAAGATCAGGAGAGAATATTTCATCAATTTGAAAGAGCAGGATCAGATATGAATAAATCAGGTCTAGGTCTTGGACTCTACATTTCGAGTCAGATTATTATTGCTCACGGTGGTTCAATTAAAGTTGAAAGCAAATTGGGAAATGGAGCAAAGTTTATTTGTAGGCTTAAAATATTAGGATGACAGAATGAAAAAGATAACTGAAAAACTCTTTCTTGGAACTCTTATGACTTTTCTCGGTGCTGGTTGCTCATTATTTGGTGTTGGGAGTGAAGAACAGCCTCGTTATAAGATCGTGGTTAAAGAGGCCAATAAAGAGATTCGAAAATATGATAGTTATATCGTTGCCAGAACAACAATCAGTGGAAGTTTTAAGGACGCTCAAAGTAAAGGTTTTCGTATCCTGGCGGGCTATATATTCGGAAAAAATAAATCTAACAAAAAAATAGCTATGACTGCTCCTGTGGTTCAAAAACCTGAGGCTGAAAAGATTTCAATGACTGCACCGGTTGTCATTTATCCTACTGATAAAAAAACATGGACGATGACTTTTAGCATGCCCTCTAAATACACCCTTGAAACTTTGCCTAAACCAACAGATGAGAGAATTAAAATTGAAAAAGTTGAGGAGAGATTTGTTGGGGCCTTAACTTTCTCTGGTTTTTGGAATGAATCAATAAATGCCAAAAATGCCCGGGATCTTACAGAGTGGATCAAAGGTCTTAAGGACTATGAACTCACATCCCAACCTATGTTTGCCGGATATAATCCACCTTGGACACTTCCTTTTTTACGTAGAAACGAAATGCTTATTGAACTTGAATTAAGACGATGAACTGATTTTTCTTTTCATACTGCCTAAAAAATAAACAGATGAAGGTCTTTAAGTAGTTGAAAAGAGAATCTCTCTTTTGGCACCATTTTTGGATCCCCTCTGGTGACTCATACACTATAGTCCCGGAGGGAGTTTATGAAATTATATCTCATGAAAGTGTTATGCCTGGTCCTTGTAGCATTTGCTTTGGGCTGTGGAAAAGATAATAAGTCTGGAGGATCAAATCCTCAAACTAACCCATTCTCTGGTAACTTAGGTAACGGAACTGCAGAGGCAAATTTTAAAGCCTGGTATCTTTCAAATATTGAAGGACCTATGCCTGGAATTGGTTCTAAAACAGAAACGAGAACCATCAAAACTTACACTAAAACTGATGGTTGTGAGTTAAAACCAATTAATATTTTTGGACTTAATTTGGGCAATGTAAATTATTGCTTTAGTAGTTCTGGTCCATCAAGTTCTGAAACTGTGAGGCGCACAGTGAATGTGGCCCCAAGTGTGAATAAGTCTTCAAACACTGTTCTTGCCGAGGCTTACAGTGGAGCGGGCATGAGGCTAGTAAAAATAACTGAAGATAAAAGCTTCTACGGAAAAGTGTTTTTCATAGAGTATGCAAAAACCAATGGTCACCGGGTTCTTTACAAAGTTGATACAGGAATCCATTCAGCTTTCAATCCTATTGAGATCTCTGATTCTGAGGAAAAAACCGTTGAGACCGTCACTACCATACAATAGTCTTTTGATCGGGGCAGTTTTTGCTGCCCCGATTTTTTTAGTCAAGCTTTAGTCTAAGTCTTTTTAATAATGTAGCTCACAAAAAAATTGAACATTTGGTATCCTTATCTTGAGTCATGTTTTTCAAGGATTAAGGAAACAAATTATGGGTTACTACAAATCAGACATCCGGGATATTGAGTTTAATTTGAACGAACTTCTAAAGGTTCAGAACTGGAAGGAGTTTGGTCTAGAAGAAAATGATATTAAAGGCATTATTTCTGAATACAACAAATTTGTGGAGAACGAAGTTTTCCCTACCCGTGAGCCTTCAGATCATGTGGGAGTAAAACAAGTCAATGGTAAGGTCATCGTTCCAGAAGTTCTTAGGGGAGTGACAAAATCATATTATGATAATGGTTGGTTTGCTCTAGGTCTTCCAGCAGAAATTGGAGGAACTCCTGTTCCAGAGGCCCTCTATGTTGCTTGTATGTCCCTCGCTACTGGGGCGAACTGTGCTTGGATGATGTACCCAGGGCTTTCCCGTGCTGCCCTTAACGTTGTAAATCTCAAGGGTAATGAATTTATGAAAACCCACATCATCCCAAAGATGATGAATGGAAGTTGGGGTGGGACCATGTGCCTTACTGAGCCCAATGCTGGTTCTGATGTAGGCTCACTTAGATCAACGGCTCAGCCTTTAGGTGGTGGGAAGTATCTTATCAAAGGGACAAAAATTTTCATTTCTTCTGGTGAGTCTGATCTTTATGAAAACAATATCCACCTTGTACTAGCGAGAACTCTTGGAGGTGAGACCGGAACCAAGGGAATCTCTCTTTTTGTCGTTCCTAGGTTTCGAATTAAGGAAGATGGCTCCATAGGAGAATCTAATAACGTTGTTTGCTCAAAAATAGAGCACAAAATGGGCATTCACGCTTCTGCAACCTGTGAACTTCAGTTTGGGACTGATGGTGAAACGGAGGGCTGGTTGATTGGGGATGAGTTTGATGGCATGGCCACCATGTTTATCATGATGAATGAGGCCCGCTTGTATTGTGGCATTCAGGGAGAGTCTCAGGGAAATCTTGCCTACATGATGGCGGAAAAATACACCAAAGAAAGAGTCCAGTTTGGTAAGGAGATCCTAGATCACCCGGATGTTCGAAGGAATCTCCTCAGGATGCGTGCTCTCTCAAGAGGAATGAGGGCCCTATGCCTTTATACAGCGGATCTTTTTAATAAGGCAAAAACAGATCATCAGCAAGAGCTAGTTATTGGTCTACTTACTCCTATCTGCAAAGCTTATTGTTCGGAGCAGGGTTTTAATGTTTCCTCCTCTGCACTCCAGGCCCATGGTGGCTATGGTTACTGTACTGAGTATGGGGTCGAGCAGTTTGTAAGAGACACTCAAATTGCAATGATTTATGAAGGGACCAATGGCATACAGGCCATCGACTTTGTTATGAGAAAGATTCTTAAAGATGGTGGAAAAACATTAAACTTAATCTCCCAGGAGATTGTTTCTTCTGTTGGGTCTCTGGATGAAGTAAAATTTAAAAAAGAAAAAGAACTTTTTAGTAAGGTATTGGTAAGCACGCAAAGTATTGCCCAGAAAATTTCTGAATACGCTAAAAACAATCAGTTTAATTTGATCCTTCAAAACTGTACTGATTTTCTCACCTTTTCGAGTCAGGTTATTGTTGCATGGCGATTATTGGAGTCAGCAAAGCTTTCTGATGAAAAAATAGAGATGTCCACGGCAGAGGAGAGAAAGTTCTACCAGTCAAAAATTACTGACTTTAAAGTTTATTGTGCACATTACCTTACCCATAACTTATCCATAGCAAAAACCATCCTCGATTTCTCAGATGATGTGACAACGCTAGAGATTTGATTTTTGTCATGTTAGACTAGTTGTAATTTTAATTTAAAAGGTTACAACGTGCTTAAAAATAAAGTCTATGAGTTGGCCCAGAAATTTTCTGAGTCAACCCATGGAAGTTCTGACTATGACAGAGATGCTGTCTACGTTAGGGGAAGTCATGATAAGGAGTATGTTCCTTATACCTTCCTCAAAAAAGAACTCCCACAAATTACCAGCATCAATCAACTGAAGGCCGAAGGTTTTGTCTACAGTTCTTATGACTTTTTGGAAATTAACGAGTTTGATCATTGGTATCAAAGTCAGTTTAATAAGCGCCTATCTAGTAAAGTCATGAAAAACATTGGTATTTTACACCTGCCAGATCAAAAATCTATTTTTGATACAGTAGAGATTGTTCATCAGACATTTCAAATTTTAAAAGACCACAAAGTTCTTATGAACGGTAAGAACCTACCCATTCAACTGGGAGAGTGGTACTCCAAAATCATTTTTGGTTTACATCAAATAAAGTCTTCATCTCAGAGAGGTTTTGATTTTAAAACGGAAGAGGGGAGAATCGTTGAAGTTAAAGTTCACTGGCATGATTTAACGTCCCCTAAAGGTGTCAAAATAAAAAAATCTTTGGCAGAATTATCAGACTTTTGCATCATCATGTATGTTGCTAAAAATTTCACCATCCGGGACATTCTTTTTTTGGATTCAGAATTTATCCTGAGAAAATTTGACACGAAAGGACATACCATCTTTTTAAAAGATCAGGATGTAGCCGGTTATTTTTTCAGTAAGTCTGATAAACATTTTGATAAAGTTGTAAATAAAAACGCTCTTCTAAGATTTGCGAGCCCAAATCTGGCGATAAAACTAGAAGACAGACTGAAATAAAATCTTTCAAATGCTGGGGAAACTATTGAAGTCCGTAATTGCTTATGTTGACGACAATCATTTGAATCTTGAGTGCGTAAATTTTTTACTGCAAGAAGAATTCGAGGTTCGTACTTTCCTTGAACCTGAAATTTTTTTATCCTCCATTAAGGATCATTCCTACTCGGCCATTATTTCAGACATCCATATGCCCAATACGAATGGATTCACTCTCTATGAGAAGATACTTTCAGACTCTTATTACAATGGTTGCCCCATTTTCTTTTTTTCATCTGATCATTCGGACATCAACAGGATGAGGTCTTTCGAATTGGGAGCCATTGACTTTATTGGGAGGGAGGCTCCTCCTGATGAGCTCCTTGTGCGGATAAAATCAGGGATTGAATTTCATAGAAAAAATAAGAATCTAAACAAGTGTGGAAATTTAACGATAGATCTTCATAAGCTCAAAACCTATGTTAATGACAAGGAAGTATTCCTCACCTTTATTGAGTTTAAAATACTTTATTTTCTTTTAAAAAATCATCCCTTCCAGTTAACAAAAGAGCAACTCCTCTCTTGTGTCTGGCGTGTTGACCATGTCCTCGATGCAACCATCTATACTCATGTTTCAAATCTGAATAAAAAACTCTACCAATGGGATTACGAAATTAATGGCCTTAAAATAAAAGGCATTCAGCTTATGAAAAAAGCATCCTAGTTTCTATGAAGTGGAAAATTGTTTATTTTGATGATCAGCCATTAAATATAGTTTGTTATCAAGAATTTCTAAAAGATCAATTTAACATCATTGGAGTCTCTGATCCCACCAGTTACCTGGATGTAATGAAAAATGAGGGACCTCATCTGTATTTAATTGATATACATATGCCTGTGATGGATGGACACACATTGGGACAAAAGATTCAGGATCATCCTTTCTATAATGGTTGTCCCATTATTTTTATTTCTGGCGATGAGGCGATCGAAAATAAGATCAAATCCTATCAACGAGGAGGAGCAGATTTTATTTCCCGTCATTTATCTCCCGAAGAAGTTATGATCCGGTTGAAGAACAAGGCGAAATTTTTTGTTGAAAATTCTGGTTATTTTCAATTGGGTAATCTTGATCTGCATATAAAAATTTTAGTGGTTAGAATCAATCACCAACCGATTGACCTGACTATAATTGAATTAAGACTTCTTGCACATATTCTGAGGGCTTACCCTCAACCCTTATCCAGAGAGATTCTTTTAAAAGAAATTTGGCAGGATGATTCTGTTAAGCCAGGGACCATTAATACTCATCTGACTCATCTTAAATCAAAAATTCAAAAATGGGACTATCAGATAAAAGTTCGGGAAGAAAATATCCTCATCCTGCCCCGTTAGGCTTTTTAGTAAAGCGTATATTCCGCTAAACGACATTCTATATCCCCATTATGAAGAATATGACGTTTTGTTGTTTTGAGACCCACTGTCTTTAACATTTCAAGATTGCCTGTAAATATCGCCGCCCGGTGATTTTTAAAGTGATTTTTCCAGTGGTCTCCAAGCCCCTTGTAAAGGGATTTCAGTTTTTCTTCTTCCCCAAATTCAAGCCTTTCTCCGTAAGGAGGATTACAAAAGAAGAGTGTCTTCTGTGCTTGGGGTGAAGTTTCCAAGGCATCAAAATGAGTGACTGTGATGATGTCATCAAGTTTTGCTTTTTTAAAGTTTTCTCGCGCACTGAGAAGGCTCATTTCTGATTTGTCGTTGGCGGTGATGAATTGTTTGTCTCGTCGTAAAAAATCGAGACCTGCCAGTGTTTCTTCTGAAATATTTTTTAACAACAGGTTAAAATTTTCTTGAAGTAAATTGTCCTTGGTAAACCAGGGATAATTCAGGAAAGTCCAAAGTTTAAAGTTCGTATTTTTTAGATACCTCTCTACTTTAAGATAGCTCGGAGGAATATTTCCTCGAATAAGAGCCGCTTCAATGGAAATCGTTCCTGATCCGCACATGGCATCAAGAAGACCTTCTTCTTTAGAATTCCAATTCAACGTTTTTAGGATAGCGGCGGCAAGATTTTCTTTTAACGGAGCCTCTGTTTTGGCGATCCGATAGCCCCTTTGGTTGAGAGGATCTCCGCATAAATCATAAAGGAGGGTAACGAGATAAGGTTTTTCAACACCTCTATCAATCCGTGCCAGGAAGGCAACATCTGGGAATTCTTTGGCGACACTGGGACGGATCCCTTCATAATGGCGAAAATAATCAACTATAGCATCTTTGAGTTTTAAATTAGCAAACTGAGAATTTCTGAATTCTTCACGCTCCCGAGGAAGGTCTCCAAAAATGGTTGTTAAGCGAAAGGTTTGATTAACATCCATTAAGCTCTTCCACTTAATATCCGTTGCCTCCAGGTAGTAATCTTTTTCGTGAAAGACCTCAAAAGCATATAAGTATTTAAAGACTCTGCTCGAGAGCCTAGAGTAGAGAACGACTTTTAGGGCAATTTCGTTGAAGGCTTCAAACTGCACACCTCCCCGAGTTACTGAGGCGGATTTTGCTCCCAGGTCCAGGATCTCTTGTTTCAAAAGCTCTTCTATACCAACTGGGCAAGAGGCAAAGTACTCAAAACGATATTTTTTCATGTTGGGACCTTAGATAAACCCTTGATTTACTTTTCTTAGGCTTGAGACTCCACAGAGAAAGTGTTAGCTTTCTAGTGAAGAATTCTGGTTATTTTTAGCTTATTTACCAAACCCTTGAGGTTTTAGGAAAAGGATTTATCAATGAAGGCAACTTTTTCACAAGGTACTTACGGCAACTCAACTCGCTTAAAGTACAAAGTTAAAGACATTACTCTGGCAGACTGGGGACGAAAAGAGATCAAGCTTGCAGAAGCAGAGATGCCAGGTTTGATGGCCCTTCGCGAAGAGTATAGTAAAACTAAGCCTCTTAAGGGCGCACGTATCGCTGGTTGTCTCCACATGACGATTCAAACAGCAGTTCTCATTGAAACACTTGTTGACCTTGGAGCAGAAGTTACATGGTCATCATGTAATATTTTCTCAACTCAAGATCATGCAGCTGCTGCTATTGCTGCCGCTGGGATCCCAGTTTATGCCTGGAAGGGGATGAACGAAGAAGAATTCATGTGGTGTATTGATCAAACCGTCTTTTTTGGAGACAAAAAAGAACCTCTCAACATGATTCTTGATGATGGGGGTGATCTTACTCAACTCATTCTTGATCGATATCCTGAGCTCTATAAGGGAATTAACGGTATTTCAGAGGAAACAACCACTGGAGTTCATCGCCTTTATGAACTTGCCAAGCAAGGTAAGCTTCCAGTTCCATGTATTAATGTTAATGATTCAGTGACAAAATCAAAGTTTGATAACAAATACGGTTGCCGAGAGTCCTGTGTGGATGCCATCCGCCGTGCAACTGATGTGATGATTGCAGGTAAGGTTGCAGTGGTGGCCGGTTTTGGTGACGTGGGTAAGGGATCAGCTGAATCTCTCCGGGGAGCTGGTGCACGAGTGATTGTTACCGAAATTGATCCAATCTGTGCTCTACAGGCGGCAATGGAAGGTTATGAAGTTAAAAAAATGGATGATGCCGTTAAGGAAGCAGACATTGTTGTGACCACGACTGGTTGTAAGGATATTGTGACTGGTAAGCACTTTCTTGCCATGAAAGATAAAACCATTGTTTGTAACATTGGTCACTTTGATATTGAAATTGACATGGCCTGGTTAAATAAAAATTACGGGCACACAAAAGACACCATTAAGCCTCAAGTCGATCTTTATACTCTTGAAGGTGGCAATCAGGTGATCATCCTGGCCGAAGGAAGACTTGTGAATCTAGGATGCGCAACTGGGCACCCTAGTTTTGTGATGTCTAACTCCTTCACCAATCAGGTCCTGGCACAGATTGAACTTTGGTGTAACGCTAAATCTTATGAGAAAAAGGTTTATATGTTACCTAAGCATCTTGATGAAAAGGTAGCACGTCTACACCTTAAAAAGATTGGAGTGGAACTTGATGTCCTTACTCCAGATCAGTCTGAATATCTTGGTATTTCGGCCACTGGTCCCTTCAAGCCTGAATATTATCGTTACTAAATGATTATTGAGTGGGCCCTAATTTTTAGGGTCCACTCAATTCTTTCAATAAAAATGAAAATCACATGAAAATTTTCATCGCTTCAGACCACGCCGCTTTCCATGAAAAAAATCAATTAGTTGATTATTTAAAGCATCATCATCCAAATAGGTATGAAGTGATTGATGTTGGGACCCATAGCTCAGAATCGACCAATTACCCAGAGTGGGTGAAAATCTTGGTTGACAAAGTTCGAGAACATCACGTTCCAGGTATTCTTCTGTGTGGTTCAGGTATCGGTGTGAGTATGGTTGCTAACAGATACCAAAATATCCGGGCCGCACTTTGTAGAGACGAGGATGATGCAAAGATGTGTCGTCTTCACAATGATGCAAATGTGCTTTGTTTATCGGGCCGTAAAACTGAATTTAAGATGATTTGTCAAATCGTAGATAAGTTTCTAAGTACCACTTTTGAGGGCGGAAGGCACCAAACGAGAATTGATCAATTTGATAATCTCGGTGAGCCCTTAAGTCGTTATAGATCTTCATGATTTAGTTTCTTCCAGCCAGATTTTCGATACCGGCTGGAGATAATATCAAAAATGGGTGTGACCGGAGTGTTAGAAATCTCAGCTTTTGCTGTTGCCTCATCGGAAAAACTCAAAACTTCTGTGCTTTCTGATTCAGCTTGCTCTCCCCCTGTTGTCATTTGAGGAAATGCGAATTCTTCTTCAGTTTCAACTTGATTTGATGAAAGGCCCACTCCTTGCTTGTAGTTGCCAGAAATTGATTCTGCCGTTTTTTCACTTAGGGGTGAGGATACTTCGCTCACAGAGGCTTCTCCACTGGAGACACCGGATAAGTTATTTTTAGGACTCGATTTAAGTGATGCGGCCATTTGGGCGAGATTTTTTGGCATGTGCTTTTCTAATTCCGCAGCAATAGATTTTTGCTCATCAGTCAGTCCCGGTGGGTTTATTTTATCCATGCCCTTAAATTTTATTCTCGATGACTGTGATGCATATCCAATTGATTCACGGTCAAGTTCGCCCATGTCAAAGTCGCCGCCGGAGATCTGATCTAGAATTTTATTTGCACCAGTTATGAAAGTTGAGCCCGAACCAAATTGCGGTCCTGGGGATGTGATGGAACTTTTTAAACAAGTATTTGTTGCCTTACACTTGCAATCTTTATCATAGGATATTTTGTTTTGATGATTAGCCGTGCAGCCTAATGAAACTCTGTTGCCTTCAAAGTTTCCTTTGTTGAGGACACAAACCTCTTGGTACTGAAGAGGATAAAACTGCTTTGAAGAAGCCTCTTTGCAGAAGCAGTGAGATTTCGTCCAAGGGTTACAGTTTTTTCCGGCAAGCTCCATAGAGGCTATAATGTTGCCAACTTCATTAGAGGCATTTTTATGTTTATTAGCTTTTTTAACATACAGGCCTGTAAGGGCAGCTGAGGCAGTGAGTTTTGTGTAAAATGAAAAATCCTTTGCGATACCCGGATTAAACATCATTCCCGTGTAACAGGCAGTCACTGCCCCATAGACATAGGATTGGATACGGGCCGTTTTTTTTCTCGCATTGTGAGTATCTTGAAGACTGATGAGGGTCTGAAGTTGTGGATCCTTTATTTCTTGATTTTGACTGGAAGATTTTTGTAGAACATTTTGTAACTGTGAGGCTGCTAATTCATAGGTTGTGGCCGTGAGCATGCAAAAATCAGTTTCTTTATCTTTTTCAGGCTTAACTTTTTTTTCTGATGTAGATTGAGCTTTGGCAGCTTCAATTTGTTCCTGTGATGGGACTTTGTTGAGAGTGGGTAAACCACTACCAGAGAAGACTTGAAGTAGAGCGTAAGCTTGTTTTATGGGTCCTTCTATCGGTACTTCCTCTTTAAATTCACAGTTATTGACCTCTTTGCATTTATCTTTTAGTACCCGGTCTCTGATTCCTTGATGAACAAACGTTTTTGCGTCTTTTCTTTGTTGATCAAGTTTTTGTAAGTCTGTCTGACCTAAAGCTTTTAGGGGAAAGGGTATCAGGATTAAGAATGAAAGAATGAGTAGATGGTTTTTTATCTTCATTGTGTTTTAGCTTTTTAAAATCATTTTATGTTCCAGTTCTTATCTTAACATGCCTTTTTTGGGGATTTTGATGTGAAAATCTCCTCCTTTGAGAAGTATAGTATTTTCAAGCACTTAGAAGATAGGGGCGAGAGTGAAGGTTTGTACCAGTTGGCAACAAATATTTATCGTTTGACGGGTATAGAGGGGATAAGTACCTTATAGGAATGTCTGAAAAAAAAACTGCTATTCAACACACCCATGATAATGACCTCACTCATTCGATGGTTCACTACCTTCTTGCCATCCACAAATTAAAAGAAACAAAAGGCTACGCGAGGGTCACTGATATTGCCCACGAAATGGGTCTTACAAAAGGTTCTGTTTCTACGGCATTAACAAATCTTAAAAAAAGAGACTTGGTCCTAGAAGATGAAAGTAAGTTTTTATCTCTTTCCTCCACAGGCCATGAGGCAGTCCATGGGATCCTCTCCTCCAGAACCCTTCTTTACTATTTTCTAAAGGACATCATTGGAGTGAATGAGGAAGTGGCCCATAAAGATTCCTGTCTTATGGAGCATTTAATGAGCACCGAAACTCGAGAAAAGTTTTTTAATTTTATGAAGTCTTTAACAAATGACGAATTCAAAAAAAATACTTTCACAACGTCTTTTGACTTTTCTCAGTTTGATCATCAACATGATTTTGAGGAAATTCAAAAGGGTGATACCTACCTTAAGTCTGAATGACAAATTTAAGACATGTTTTAAGTCAGCCTGAAAACAAGCGTGATATTTGGTTCTTCTTTTTAAGTTACTTTTTTTCTCTCTTTAACTACCCCCTTGTCCGGGCTGCCTCCACCACCATGTTTATTGAGGAATTCGGGGCAAAGTCCTCTCCACTGGCCTGGTTAGTAACAATTGTAGTCCTTAGCTTTACTATTTTTATCTTTAATCGTTACCAGGCCAGGCATTCTGTCCAAAAAGTTTTTCTTTGGGTCTCTCTTCTGTCTACAGTAGTATTTGCTTCCAGTACTCTGGGGTTTCAACTTCACACAAGCTATGCCTCTTATTTTTCCTTTGTTTGGAAAGAAATTTGTATTGTCCTTCAGGTTCACCTAATACTTGCTTACGGCAATAACTTCTTTAAACGTGAAGATTTTAAATTACTTGTCGGGCCTTTGGGTGCCCTTGGAAGCATTGGTGGGATTTTAGGAGGAGTGATTACAACCTATTTAGGAAATAAATTCGGTCCCACAACAGTGTCGTGGTTTTCCCTTATTTTTGTATTACTTCCAGCATTTTTCTTTAACCGAACCTTAAAATTAAAGACAGAAGGGCAGGAGACGAGTTCATCTCCCCTGGAGAGCATCAATACCCCAGTGGTTAGAAGGTATGTTATCTACATATCCTTGATTGTCATGGTCACTCAGTTCGTGATTAATATTGCAGATTTTAATTTCAATCTTTCTTTTGAGCAAAATGTTTCCCTTGTTAATGAGAAAACTGCCTACTTAGGTAGTGTCTATACTTGGACAAATGTTTTAAGCCTGGTGCTTCAAGTGCTGATACTACCATTTCTTCTGGCTCGAATTTCAGAAAAGGCCCTTCACTTATTCATACCCCTTTCTTACTTAAGTCTTTTTTTAGCTTTATTTCTTACAGGATCTTTCGCTCTATCGAACGTCGCTCTATTTTATATTTTCCTAAAAGCTTCAGATTACTCACTATTTAGCGGTGGCAAAGAGCTTCTCTATCAAGTTCTATTACCTGAGCAAAAATATGGTGCAAAGTATCTCACAGACATGTTTATTTATAGAGCATCAAAAGCTTTGATTGCTGTGGTCTTGATTTATGTTCAAACATCTTCCATTCTTAATATGATGATGGTTACCTTTTTGTTGATCTGGGTCATACTAGTCATTAAGGTTTTTAAAATTCAAAGAAATTTTCTTTATTGAGGTTTTATGTCAAATCCACTTCTCATTGCTCCTCACGGTCCTAACGGTGCTTATCCTTTTGATCAGATAAAACCAGAACACTTTTTACCCGCTTTAAATCATGCCATAGAGAAAGCCCATGAGAAACTTAAGCAATATAAGAGTGATACTCGTTCATCTTTTAAGCATGTGATCCAGGATAAAGGGGATGTTACTGAGCAGGTTGATTACATAGCCGGAATTTTTTTTAATCTTCACTCCGCAGAATGCCCGGAAGATTTACAGAAAATTTCTCCAGAGATATCTGAAATCCTGACCCGCTTTGGAAATGATATTTCTCTTGATCCTGTCATCTTCCTTAAAATAAAAAATTGTTATGACACAAGATTTGATCAGCATCTTTCAAAAGAAGAATTAACCATCATTGAAAAAACATATAACTCTTTCGTCAGAAATGGTGCTCTCCTGGCCGACAGTGAAAAAATGAAATTAAGGGAACTTGATGAAAAAATGGCCAAGTTAACTTTAGCATTTTCTGAAAATGTCCTTAAGGCCACGAATGATTTTCTCCTCGAAATTAAAGATAGAAAGGAGCTTGATGGCCTTCCGGATGGAGTGATTGAAGCTGCTGCCGAGCTTGCTCAGAGTAAGGGAAAACTAGGATCTTGGTGCTTTGGCCTGGATATTCCTAGTATGCTTCCCTTCATGACTTATGCAAAAAATAGAGAATTAAGAAAAAAACTTTTTTTTGCGAGCTCTACAAAAACATACAAAACAAAATTTGATAACCAGGATACTTTAAAAGAAATTCTAAAAATTAGATTGGAGCGGGCTAAACTTTTGGGCTACATGACCCATGCTGATTACGTTTTAGAAGAGCGGATGGCCATGTCCCCAAAAAAAGTCATGGATTTTCTAAATGAACTTCTTTCTAAAGCAAAGCCCCATGCTGAAAAAGACATCATTCGGCTTAAAAATTTAGCAAAAGAACTAGACGGAATCACTGATTTTCAATCCTATGACAATTCTTACTATTCAGAAATCCTTAAGAAGCGAGATTTGAATATAGATGACGAGATTCTCCGTCCCTATTTTAAACTTGAGAACGTTGTGAATGGGATTTTTAAGGTAGCACAACTTTTATATGGAATTCAATTTCAGGAAGTCTTTAACATTCCAAAATACCATGAAGACGTCCGCACCTTTGAAGTCTATGACGAAAAAGGAGAGAACTTTATTGGACTCTTCTATACTGATTTTTTTCCTCGTCCCACTAAAAGAAGTGGCGCATGGATGTCAGCGATAAAAGAACAGGGCATGTATCACGGTAAAATTGAGCGTCCTCATATCATGATTGTTTGTAATTTTACTAAACCTACGAAATCTAAACCATCACTTCTCACTCTTGATGAAGTGTTAACTCTCTATCATGAGTTTGGCCACGCTTTGCATGGTCTTCTTTCAAAGGTAAAATACCGTGACTTGTCCGGAACCAATGTCTATTGGGATTTTGTTGAGCTTCCTTCTCAAATTATGGAGAACTGGGTACTAGAAAAAGAATGCTTGGATTTGTTTGCCGTTCATTATGAGTCAGGCGAAAAGATTCCTCAAGAACTGGTAATAAAAATTAAAGAGAGTGGGAAATTTCTTGAGGGCATGGCGACCTTAAGACAACTTTCTTTTGCATTCCTTGACATGTCCTACCACACTTGTGAGCCCCATGAGATTAAAGACATTGCTCAGTTTGAAGAGCAAACCATAAGTAAAACGTCACTTCTTCCAAAGTTACCAGATACCAGTATCTCAACATCTTTTTCCCATATCTTCGCAGGAGGATATTCAGCAGGCTATTACTCCTATAAATGGGCAGAAGTGCTGGATGCTGATGCCTTTGAGTTTTTTAAGACCTCTGGAATATTTAGCCGAGAAGTGGCTTCAAAATTCAGAGAGTACATACTTGAGAAAGGTGGAACAGAACATCCCATGGAACTCTATAAAAAATTCAGAGGTCAGGAACCAGATGTAGGGGCCCTCTTTAGAAGAGCAGGCCTGCATTAAGACGAATCTAAAGTTTTATTAAGTTTACTCCATGATCATGAGAAGCTATTTGTTCTTCATGTCAAGAACAAGGGTCTTTGAATGTTAGATAAATTTGAAATTTATCAAGCGACTCATCATTGGATGAATAGAGAAAAGGAAATTTACGAGGTCTCTCGTTTACAAGCCTTTAAAATCCTCTCCACAAAGTGTCTTGAGGCCACTGGTGCTGACCGCTTGGGGATTTGGTTCTACAACCAGGAAAAAGACTCACTCCATGAGGAGGTCACATTTACAAAAAATGGAATGATCTCAAAAGGGGAGGTTTTAAAAAAATCAGATTTTCCCTCCTTTTTTAAATCTATAGAACAAGAGAGAGTTTTATCCTGCTCTGATACAGCGAGTGATATAAGGACTTCTGAAGTATTTAATGTCTATATGAAGCCAAGAGAAATTTTTTCCATATTGGATGCTCCCATTTTCTCTGACGGTGAAATGATCGGTGTTGTGTGTTTTGAACAGAAAACTAAAGATAGAACCTGGGACAAGCTTGATAAAAATTTTGCCTCAAATTTTTCTGATTTTTTAGGGCGTTTAGTAGAGTCAGAGAAACGTCATACCTACGAGAAAGAACTTCGACACCGTATCAATTACCTTGAAAGTGATCTCAGAAAAAAACTTTATGATTTAAATGAAGCAAAGCTCAGTCTTGACATGGCCCTAGAGGGAGCTCAATTAGGGAAATGGGATTGGAATGTAATCACAGGTAAAGTTTCTCTTAATAGGACCTGGTACACAAAATTGGGATATGAATTCGAAGAACTTCCTCAGTGTTTTGAAACATTCAGAAGTGTTCTCCACCCAGATGATGAGGCAAGAGTTCTGAATGAACTTGAACATCATCTAAAAGGTAAAACATTTTTTTATGAATCTCGTTATCGGATGATTACCAAAAGCGGTGAAATCCAGTGGTGCCTTGATCGGGGATGTATAATGGAGAGAATGAAGGATGGCTCACCACTCCGAGTGATTGGAGTCAATGTAAATGTTACTCCCATTGTTAAGTGGGAGGAGAGTTTAATCATCTCTGAACAACAGCTTAAGGCCATGATCCGATCTTTACCCATCCCCGTTGCTATGTTTGACCGTGACTTTAAATATCTTGCCATGAGTTCAAGATGGACTGAGGAGTGGCGTGACTTTGTCCCATTAAATGAAAATGAAACCATCCGAGAATTATTCTTACGTGAATGGATTATTCCTATGGAAAAGGCACTCCATGGAAAGAAATTAATTAAAGATGAAGAAATGGTTAATTTTGGGAATGGCATAGAAATATGGCTCAGATGGGCGATGCAACCCTGGAAAAATTCTAAAAATGAGATTGGTGGCATTATTGTTATGGCGGAAAACATTTCATTAAAAAAAGAAGCAGAAATGAGGCTCACTCAGGCATCAAAACTCAGTGCTTTAGGTGAAATGGCCGGAGGAATTGCCCATGAAATCAAT
>CANHIY010000043.1 GCA_947461175.1 Bacteriovoracaceae bacterium | reverse complement strand
TTAACTGCCATCTTAGAATTACCATGAAAAGTTGCATACCTTACGACTAATTGAATCTTTTCTTTGTAATCGTTCAGGATCATTTTTACAAAGGGATACATTTCTCTACAGCTTTCACATTCAGGATCAAGAAACTCAACCAGAAAAATTTTAGGATCTTTTCCTCCAAGCCTAGGAGAGTAATCCGGAACCAGTTTGCGAAAATCTTTTCGAGTGATTTCAGAGACGTCTTGTTGTTTTTTAGATCGATAAAATTTCATACCGACAAAATAACTCATTCCTAAAAAACTAAGGGCCAGACTGATGAGGATTAATTTATTTTTCACGTTTTAACTCTCTTTGAAGAATTGTAAGAACTATTAGTATTAGAGAAAAAGCTGTTAATGAAAGTAGCGGAATGGTGATAAAACCAAGCCACTCTAATTGCACGGTGGTACAAGAAATACCCTGACTGCAAGGGGAAGCACTTTTTGGTAAAATTTTATAATAGAGAAGATTATGATAAATGGCGGTTAAAAATCCTGTGATTGTTAACGGGAAAGAGTACCTTAATAATCTCCTGTCAAAAGGGAAAAGCGCCGCAAGAAAAATAAAAACCAAGGGATACATGCAAATTCTCTGATACCAGCATAATAGGCATGGAGGAAGACCCATGACTTCACTGAAAAAAAGACTTCCCAGACTTGAAAGAAGGGCGATAAACCAAGCTGTGAAAACAAATATCCATTTTTTATCCATCATAGGGCCATTTTATGTCCCAAGCTTTGAGATTTCAAGGTAATGTGATACATAGACCCCCCATGAAACCTAAGAAAATCTCTTTTTACAGCTTAAACCTCCTGGAACTACAAAATCTCTTCGAATCCCATTCCTTACCGCCCTCAGGACCGGCCTTACTCTATAATTGGCACTATAAAAAAAAGCAAACCACCCCCTGCCTTACGGATCTGGCAAAAGTTAGTATTAACTTCATCCGTGACCATTTTGATTTTTATTTACCAGAAATTGAAATGGTAAAGGAGTCCTCAGACAAAACGGTGAAGTTTCTCCTAAAGTTTAGGGATGATCTTAAAGTAGAAGCAGTCCTCATTCCTTTTAATCACAAGTACACTCTTTGCCTTTCTTCACAAGTTGGCTGTGCCATGAAATGCAGTTTTTGTTACACTGGCACTCAGGGACTTAAACGACATTTGGAAACAGAGGAAATCGTTGGCCAGTTTATAACGGCCCAAAGATGGCTCTCCCACCACAGATCTGGGGATGATAAAATTCTTAATATAGTTTTTATGGGACAGGGTGAGCCCCTTCACAATTTTGATGCTGTCAAAAAGGCCTGTGAGATTTTTCTGGATCGAAGAGGGACTGGGCTTGCACCTCATAAGATTACCATCTCTACAGCGGGTTATCTTCCTGGCCTTGAAAGATGGAAAAAAGAACTCCCCAAGATAAATATCGCCGTTTCACTCCATTCTACCATCAAAGAAAAAAGGGATAAACTCATCCCTATTAACCAGCGTTACCCCATCGATGAGGTGGTCAAATTTGCCCAACAAATTCCTGAAGGCAGAACAAGATTTGTCACTTATGAGTATCTCCTGATTAAAAATTTCAATGATTCGGAAGAAGATGCTCATGCCACAGGAAAATTCCTCCAAAATAGCAATGCTTACATTAGCCTGATCCCCTTCAATCCTTTTCCAGGGGCAAGTTATGAAAGACCTTTAATGAGCGAGGTTGAGCATTTTAAATCGATTCTGGATACTTATAAGGTTCCAACCCTGATCAGAAAAACCAAGGGTGATGAGATTCTTGCGGCCTGTGGGCAACTCAACACCAAAATGAATTAAACAAATATTCATTTGTGATGAATATATTGAAAGATACAAAATCTATTGACTGATATTAAGATCTCGACATCATATTTATATGCGTGTTTTTATTTCTGGTTTTGGTCCTTTTGGAGACCACGAAGTTAACCCCACATCTCTTTTAATTGATGCCTTAAAGAATGGGGAGATCTCTTACTCTGAAGAATTACTGATAGAAACAGTCACCCTTCCTGTAAGCTTTGAAAAATCCTATGAAGTCTTAAAAAAAATGTCTGATACCTTTAACCCTGACGTCATGATTGCCATGGGACTAGGTCCTGATAGAGAGGCGATTGAATTAGAATTGATAGCCCAGAATAAAATACATGCCCAGATTAGGGATAATCTTGGGGAGAAACCTGAACATCAAGTGATTAACCCCAAAGGCCCTGTAAGCTACCTCTCTACTTTGCCTCTTGCCGGAATGGAGGGAGTCTTAAAAAAAAATGGAGTACCGGTAAAAATATCTAATAATGCAGGCACCTTTGTCTGTAACTATATCTTTTACCGGATGATGGAGGATAATCAGGAAACGGAAAGGCTTTGCGGTTTCATCCACTTTCCTCCTTTTAAAGAGGATCTGACTATTGATGCGCAAAAAAGAGCTCTTCAGCTCATTCTTGATTATATAAAGTATTAACTGTCTTTTCTTTTAAGTTTTTCATAGGCATCGTTTATGTCTTTGGTGTTCTTTTCAGCGAGCTTTTTAAAATCCTCTCCCATTGAAGCCACACGGTCCGGATGATTTTGCTTTAAAAGTTCAAAATATCTTTTTTTTAATTCTGACTCAGAAAAAACTTGGCCCCCTTTAATATTAAAAATTTCCTCGGGAGTGAGGTTTTTTTTATGAACTGTCTCTTTTTTGATGTTTTCTTTTTTAGCAGATGATTCAGTATTTTTCTCCTTAGGTTTATCTCGAATATTTTGTTCTCGCTCGTGGGGTTTAGATTTCTCTTTTGAATCAATTTTTTTGGGAGGTTCTTCATTTTTTTCGATAAGTTTACTTTTTTCTTTTAGCAAATTTTTTCTCAAAAAAAAGAAAGGAAGTTTGAAGAAAATAAAATACCCACCAAGGAAAAATAGCCCAAGAGGTAAAAGCTTCTTAAAAGCGTTCGTAAAGGTTGTCACATAATAATCAACTGGATCCATCAGGAAACCTATCGTCAAAAAAAGACTAAGTATTAGATGTCAATCCTTTATACAGCTAAGTTTTGTTATGACCAATAACTATACAGTGTGTTTCAAAGTTATTAACCCAATTTTAACATGTCAGTAATTGACCATTTATTAGAGAGTTACATACAATTTTTCTTAGATTTATTACCAGAAGATTAAATTATCAGATTTAAAATAATCACCAAGAGGGTTTGTGAGACAATTCATTTTTATTTTTTTTGCATTTTTTATCATTAAGCCTGCATCCTCTAGAACCCTCAAGGTTATGCAGTATAATACTGAGAATTTTTTTGATACTCAACACGACCAAGGGACTATGGATTTTACTTTTCTACCCTTAAGTATAAAAAAAATCCTACCAGAACACACAAGCACGTGCTTGGCCATGACGTCGGATTTTTATCGAAATGAGTGCCTCAAGCTTGACTGGACCGAAGAAAAACTTCAAAAAAAAATACAGAATGTCTCAAAAGTTGTTAAATCCTTTGATGAAAAGGGCGAAGGACCGGACATCCTGGTCTTGCAAGAAATTGAAAATCTCCAGGTTCTTACGAAACTCATGAAAATGGGACTGACTGGAACGGGACTCAAGTACGGTGCACTCCTGGAGGGTGATGATTCGAGAGGTATTGATGTGGCAGTGGTTTCAAAATTTCCAATCATGAAAACCAAAAGACACTCCCTCATCATAAACGATGAAGTTATAGATACACGTGGGATTCTTGAAGTGCATATAAAGGTAGAACTTAAAACTGTTGTCGTTTTTGCCAATCACTGGCCAAGTCAAAATAATCATGTTTCACAAAGAATTGCATCTGCAGAGCTTTTAGAAAAACAGGCGAACCTCACCCGTGGGGACCTCATTATTGCCGCCGGAGATTTCAATACGATCTCCAGAGATATTCCTTCACCTTTTGATTTCATGTTGAGTTTTTCAGACACTGAAGAAGATGCAAGAAGAACAAATCCTGATGTGGGGCCAGGGACAAATTACTACCGAGGTCAGTGGTCATCTTTAGATAAAATTTTTATCCATAAATCCTCCACCGCGTCAGCTAATTATGAATCATTTAAAATATTAGCTCACCCATTTATGATGAACGTTAGCTCCTCAACTGGACGCCCTTATCCAAAAAGGTTTAATCATTCTAAAGGAGAAGGTTTCTCAGACCATCTACCAGTTTGTATAGAATTAACAATCTAAAGCTAGGACCATTTAAATTTCAAAATTAAAACTGGAAAGTGTATAGTTACCGGAATTATCGCAACAAAACCTTTTTCTTTAACATTCCTAATCCATTAATACGTAGAGTATCATGCACTCTTAAAAAAAAATTGCTAACTTAGGATGATGGAAACTAAAAATGAAAAAAAATTTGCCATCAACTTCTATCATCTTTTCAGCGCACTTCTCGTAGTGTTTCTCATAAGAAGCTGTCTCGATGCATCCTCCATAAAGAACCTACCCTACAGTGAATTTAAATCCCAGGTGAAATCTGGAAATATTAAAAAAGTTACCCTTCGAGGTGAGGACATCACTGGTGAGTTTAATAAAGCCATAGATGGGAAAACTGGATTTGCCACCAAGATAGTGGAGCCTCAGATTTCTGAACAGTTTGATGAATTTAAAATTCCCTATGAAAGCCTTGGAAGTTCTTCCAATATAACTCAATTTATTCTCTATATGCTACCTACTCTCATTTTCATTGGACTATGGTGGTATATCATAAGAAAGGGACTTAAAGGCATGGGCGGAGGAACAGGATCATTTATGTCCGTAGGAAAAAGTCGTGCAAAGATTTATGTTCAAACTGACACCAGAACTAACTTCAAAGACGTGGCCGGAGCTGATGAGGCCCTAGAGGAATTAAAAGAGGTCATCGATTTTTTAAAAAATGCAGATAAGGTTAAAAGTCTTGGCGGAAAAATGCCAAAGGGAGTTTTACTCGTAGGCCCTCCGGGAACTGGAAAAACACTCATCGCAAAGGCCATTGCAGGAGAGGCCGGTGTACCTTTCTTCTCCACAAATGGAGCTGAATTTGTGGAAATGTTTGTGGGCGTAGGAGCCGCAAGGGTGCGGGATCTATTTGATCAGGCAAAAAAAAGTGCTCCCTGTATCATCTTCATCGATGAGCTGGATGCACTTGGAAAAACAAGACATGCAAATCTCATGGGAGGGAATGATGAGAAAGAGCAAACTCTGAATCAACTTTTAGTCGAAATGGATGGGTTTGATACTCAAGGAGGAATTATTATTCTAGCAGCAACAAACCGACCTGAGATGATTGACCCAGCATTGTTAAGGGCAGGACGATTTGATAGACAAGTCGTCATTGACAGACCAGACCGAAAAGGAAGAAGTGATATTTTAAAAATTCATCTAGATAAAATAAAAGCAGAGACCAATTTAAATAGAGATACCCTCGCAGGTCTTACCCCAGGTTTTACAGGGGCTGATCTTGCGAATCTTGTCAATGAGGCGGCACTCATTGCCACCAGAGAAAATTCTTTGTCCGTAAAAATGGATCACTTCACTAGAGCAATGGAGAGAATTGTTGCAGGGATCGAAAAGAAAAGTAAGGTATTAGGATTGAAGGAGAAAGAAATTGTTTCATACCACGAGATGGGGCATGCTCTGGTAGGTTTTGGTCTTAATCAGGAAGACAAAATTCATAAAGTTTCAATCATCCCTCATGGCATGGGTTCTATGGGACACACAATTCAACGACCTACTGAAGATAAATATCTTATGACGAAAGAGGATCTTGAAAATAAAATGTCAGTTCTCATGGCCGGCAGGGCCTCAGAAATGTTAATTTTCGGAAAACTCACTACCGGTGCTTCAGATGATTTTGTCAAGGCGACCAATATTGCTCGAGAAATGATCATGCGTTTTGGAATGTCTGAGGACCTTGGATTTGTAAGTTATGAATCACCACAAGGACAATTCCTCGAATCTAAAGACCTATTCAGTAAAAGTTCTTTTGCAGAAGACACTGCTAAAATCATTGATGAAAACGTAAAAAAATTAGTCATGAATGCTCATGCAAGGGCCTATCTATTTCTCGAGAGACAAAAAGATATTCTTATTCAGGGTGCAAAAACTCTCATGGAAAAAGAAAGCATGAATGAGGATGAGTTAAAAACAATTTTTAATAGAATTATTATTACTGATGAATTTAACCATGAAAATTCAAGTGTATATCCATCACACTTGAATTTTCAGGGTTAAGATCCTTAAGGATGATGAAATGACTCTTCTTCAGAAAAAACCCCATCATAAAGACCATTACCTTGGTGAACTTAATGCTCCTGTTGTTTTGGTTGAATATGGTGATTATGAGTGTACTCAAAGTGCAAAATCTTCTAAATGGATTGGACCCCTTATAAAAGATTTCAAAAATAACTTGTGCTATGTGTACCGGCATTTTCCCATGGGACTTCTTCACCCCCATGCCGTTCTTGCGGCGATGGCAGCTGAGAGCGCATCTTTGAGAAATAAATTTTGGGATATGCATGAGTTGTTGTTTGATAACCACCAAAATCTTTCTCTGGAATCTATTCTTCAAATTTCAAGAAAACTTAATCTAAATAGCATGGTTAAAAAAAATACAATTAAAAAAAATATCATTTATCATCACATTGTTCGGGACATTATAAGTGGTATAAATAGCGGTGTGGCCTCAACACCAGCTCAGTTCATCAACGGAATACGTCTAGAGGGTCCTATGAACCTTGAAAGAATCTTTATGGCCATTGAACATGCACTTAAAGGGACTGGGATTCCTGCCTAAACACCAGCGATAGAGAGGTCCCCGAAAAGCAGGGGAACAGTAAAAAAAGTCCCATCTATTGATGAAGACAATAAGGTACCTGTCACCTCTACATTTTTTAGAAGTTCTTGAAAGTTTCCTGAAAGAGTACAATTTCCAACTGACTTGATCCGCTCTCCCCGGTCCCAAAGATGTCCCTTGATGGCGACAGAGAAATTTCCATTCACTCGGTTTGCACCTGAAAAAAGACCATCCATTTGAATAACTTCCACATATTTAGATGGAAGAGTTTTGGGATTTTTTCCTTGGATGATAAAATGAGTTCCGCTCACTCCTAATGGACCAAGAGCACTTCTGGAAGCATGACCTGTTGTAAGAGTGCTGTAGTAGTTTGAAGTCACTGAATTATGATAAAAAGATTTTAAATTTCCATCTTCAATGAGTGTCAGTGGACTCTGTTCTACACCCTCACTATCAAAAAAAGATTTCCTAAAAGACTGATCAAATTGGGGGATATCATGAATTGATAGATCAGCTGAAATCACTTCTTGACCCAAATGTGGGGTCCAAGGATTAACTTTATCCATGGCAGCTTTTCCAGAGAAAAAATTTGAGAAACAACCCATGATTGACTGGAGGCAGTCCGCAGAAAATGTCACATGGTACTTCCCTGTCGAGAGAGGAGATTCATTTAAAAATTCTCGTGCATAAAAAAGAGATTTTTTTATCACCTTATCCCAGTCAAGGTCACAGAATCTATGAGTAAGATGAGAGTCATAATAATTCGCTTTTTTACCACTCTTATCCATGAGGGCCGATGTACTAATTGAAAAAGCCTTGTCCCTAAAACTTGTAAATCTTCCGGAGGAACTTAGATAGAGTGTGGTGAACTCATTTTCAGAATAGGAGTTGTGAGGAACACTTGTCACAAGAGAATCTGCTTTTTTCACCAACGACTCAAGCTCCAGAGTTTTTTTTATTTTGGTGGATAGTTCAACATCCTCCTCGGCATAAAAAGCACAGTCCACTAAATCACCTGAATGTCCAAGAATCTTCTCGTGAATATTTTCGTGACTATTTTGAGCATTTCTAAGCGCCTCAGTAATCATAAAATTTACAGACTCTTCATCAAGGGCCTCTGTAAACGAAATTCCAACTCTTCCCTCTTTTATGACCCTGACTCCAAGGATTTGGGAACTAGAAACCTTATATTCGGAAATTTCTCCTTTTTGGGCACTCATTTTTAGAGATTTATTTGTTGAAAAAATAAGATCTGACTCAGCACCACGTGTAGATAATTTCTCAGTGATGTTCTCCAAAATATCTCTCATGCTTCTCCTCCGACCAAAATTTCATCTACTTTTATGAGAGGTTGACCCACTGTAGTTGGAATACTTCCACTTACAGACCCACACATTCCTGCCATGAGTTTTAGATCTTGCCCAACCATGGAAATTTTTCTTAACACTTCTGGACCAGTACCTATGAGGGTGGCGCCTTTTACTGGAGTTGTTATTTTACCATCTTTGATGATGTAACCTTCCTGAACTGAAAAATTGAACTGACCAGTTGAAGGATCGACTGACCCTCCTCCCATTTTCTTGGCATAAAGACCATGGGCAACGGAGGAAAAAATATCATCATTATGACTTGAACCATTTTGTATGAACGTATTCCTCATCCGCGAGGCGGGAGCAAACTTGTATGATTGCTTCCTACCTGAGCCAGTTCTTTTGTGACCGGTTTTAAGCTCTCCCAATCTATCAGAAATAAAGTTTTTAAGAACGCCATCCTTTATGAGGACAGTTCTTTGAGTTGGCATGCCTTCATCATCAATTGAAAGAGAGCCCCATTCTCCGCTTAGTGTGCCATCATCAATTGCAGTGAGGGAAGGATGTGCAATTTCTTCTCCTAACTTATCCCAAAACACACTCGCTTTTTTTTCCACTGAAGTTGTTTCCAGTAAATGGCCACAGGCTTCATGAAAAATGACTCCTCCAAATCCATTATCAATAATGACAGGCATCTTTCCCCCAGGACAAGGAGGTGCATAAAGCATCGTCGTACCCTGCTTAAGGAGAGTCTCACAAATCTGTTCCTGGTTTAGTGTATCTAAAAATGACCATCCTCCAAAGGCACCCGGTCCATGAAAGGCCTCAGATTGAAATTTTCCATCCTTCATCACAAGGTGATGAAAAAGACGGATATAAGGTCTCACATCCGAAGCAACCAGTCCCTCTGAATTATAAATCTCAACGAGCTGATTTTTCTTAATAAGATTCAACATCACTTGAATAACTTTTGAATTTTTACGAAATCTTTCGTCAATATTTTTTAACAAAAATAACTTATAGGCGGGATCCATTTCCACGTCTTCAAGGGCAGGTATAGGGGAAAAATGTGAAGTTTCGAAATTGATATTCTTGGGAAGATTTTTTTTACCAATTCTTGCTCCTAGAAGTGAGGTTATTCTAAGGAGTTCTTCCCTATCTGTTGAATTGGTGTAACCATAGAGGGTTTCTTCTCCATGAATGAGCCTGATACCAATTCCAAAATGAGTACCAGACTGAATATCCTCCGGGCGTGAATTTTTAAACACCATTAACTCTGACTGAGTTTTTTCAATAAAAAGATCGACAAAATCAGCTCCAAGAGAAAGTCCACTGTGGATAATGTCGTGAGCGGTATGGGGTGATAAAAGCTTCATCATCTCTCCTGAATATAAAATAATACCTCTATTATGCCATTTTCACTGAATTTTCAGGATTAAAGATTGCAGAATTATCTAAAATTTTTTAAGCCAAAATTTCAGGCGCTCCAGTCCGTCACCAAAGTCTTTTGGATTTAGTCCTGTATTATGCAACAATTCCACCCCTCGGGTTTTGTTTGTCCTCATCTCAAGATAGATTTTCTGGACTTTTTCAGTTAATTCAGAATGGGGCAATAATTTAGTTTTAAGCCGGTCCAGTTCTTTGTAAACATCATGAATCAGAGGATGAGTAAGATCTTCTTTTGATTCCTTGGATAGAAAAATTTCCCTTTGGTCATCCAAGAAAACTAAAGAATCAATGGCCCTAAATTTTTTTAATTCTCCCAGGAATTGATTTTTGAACATGAGTTCAAAAACTCCCCCTCGGTCTACTAGGAGATCACTTACAATACTTAAGAACTCAACGAAGTAAGTCACTTGAAAGGGGTTATTCTCAAGATAAGGAATATTTTCTACGCTTATTGAACTCCTGCAACGACTGAAAAATAATCTTTGTTCTGCTTCCTGATCAGAAAAGAAATAAAAATCATCAAAACTTAGTCCTTCAAGGAGGGGCTGAACAAAAAACGCGGCTATAGAATCAATTTTATCCTCATGGATTAAAAGTTCTTCAGAGGAAAAATTATCCTTTAAAAGATGATCGAAGCTGTCTCTGAACGAATCTACAATGTATTCGAGTTCATTGACCTTGAGGGGAGAAAAAAAAGTGAGAGAGCTGAACATATTGAAGAGAAGGGCCCTAGGGCCCTTGTGTATTCTTTGCTTTAATGGACTTAGTTAAGATGTTTTCCAAGAATTCCTGTCAGTTCAAACATAGTGACTTCATTTTTACCAAAAACTTTGCTTAATTTGGCATCGGCAAGGATGTTTCTTTTATTATTAGGGTTCTGTAGATTGTTTTCCTTGATGTAATTCCAAATTTGCTTAACTGCTTCTGTTCTCGCTATGGGATTAGCTCCGATAACATCAGCAAGTTCTGCCGAAGGAGTAAGGGCCTTCATGAAAGCCTCATTTGGCTTACGGCTAGACTTTTTAGTATTTTCTGTATTTTCCATAAAACCTCCGTGTGTATAAAGATAGTTTGATAAATTTATTATCCTATTGCAACAGTTTATTATTTTTAAAGAAATCCAGTTTTTTTTTCTAAACTTGATAAAAGACTGTTTCAAGGAATTATTTTTAAATACAATGAATTCATGAGTCTACACCCAAAACAAAACATACTGCTTGTCGAAAACATCCATCCCATCGCTAAAGAATTTTTAGAAAATGATGGATACCACGTTGATCTACTTTCCCATGCTCCCTCTGAGGATGAGTTGATTAAATTACTCCCAAACTATGTGGCGTTGGGTATCCGTTCAAAAACTGAAATAACCTCGAGAATTCTTGAATCCACAGAGCATCTCCTATCAATAGGGGCATTTTGTATTGGGACAAATCAAATTGCATTAAACGCGGCCAGAAAAAAAGGTATTGCTGTTTTTAATGCCCCACACTCCAACACCAGAAGTGTTGCCGAGTTGGTTATTGCTGAAATGATCGCCCTCTCCCGTCAGCTTGGAGACAGAAATACTAAGGCCCATCAAGGTGAATGGATAAAATCAGCAGAAGGTTCAAAAGAAGTTAGGGGGAAAGTCCTAGGGATTGTGGGATACGGACACATTGGAAGCCAGGTGAGTATTCTGGCAGAGAGTATGGGCCTAAAGGTTATTTTTTTTGATACCGTTAAGAAACTTCCACTAGGTAATGCCCGCCCAGTCCCAAGCCTTGAGGAGCTCCTTTCCACTTCAGATTTTGTCACACTTCATGTTCCTGAAATACCTGAAACCAAGAATATGATTGGAGAAAAAGAACTTTCTTTGATGAAAAAGGGTGCCCATCTCATTAATGCTTCAAGAGGAACGGTAGTCGTCATTGAGGCCCTGGTTGAAGCACTCAAATCTAAGCATCTTGCAGGTTGCGCCATTGACGTGTTTCCCATAGAGCCGGCCTCCAATAAAGAAAAATTTGTTTCTCCCTTGCAGGGATTAAATAATGTCATCCTGACTCCTCACATTGGGGGAAGTACCGAAGAGGCCCAAAAAGCAATAGGAATAGAAGTGGCAGAAAGCTTTAGGCGCTTTCTTAATATTGGCTCATCTTCAGGTGCAGTCAATTTTCCTAATGTGGATCTCCCATTAAAAAAAGGCACTTCTCGAATTCTTAATGTGCATAAAAATGAACCTGGTGTTCTCGGTGAAATTAACACCATCATTTCAAATGCCGGTGCTAACATTGAAGGACAGTTCCTTTCAACAGACGAGGAAATTGGTTATCTCGTCATGGATGTGCAGTCTCACCACTCCGAGGAACTTGCTTTCCATATTTCCAAACTTTCTCGCTCAATCAGAACACGGATTGTGTCCTAATGAATGAACAATTATTTTGTAAGACTTGCAGAAGACCAAAAGCAAATTTTAATTGCGGTCTCTGCCATGAACTCACCTGTAAATCATGCGCTCAGTTTTTGGGTGAAGATACTTTTTCATTTCTAAAAAAAATCCCTCATGAACTTCATCACAATACTTACTGCGCTCAGTGCTTTGACGAAAAAGTAAGTCACTCTCTCCGTGAATATGAAAGCACTATGGACAAGGCGAAAAATGTCATGGTCTTTACTAAGGACGAAACAAAAAAAACCGGGCATCTTAAAAGAAAGGAAGCGGCTTACTTAGTAGAAAATTGTGAAGATGAGGGGGAAACCATTCTTCGCTTGGCCTTTTATGCTGCTCAGGATGGGTTTAACTGCCTTCTTGATGTTGAACTTCGCCACAAAAAAATTATAGTGGGTTCCCACAAAAAAACTATCTATTCAGGGACGGCAACACCAATCACCATTGACCCTACAGAGGTCAGAGAATATTAAGTTCGGTTGTGTTTAATTTTTAATACTAAGAAATTTTGAAAGGAGAAGGGCCAATCTTAAGACTGGCCCCATAAATTCGAATTAATTACTTAAGGTGTTTTCCGATAAGAGAAGCTAGTTCAAACATAGTGACTTCTTTCTTACCAAATACTTTTGAAAGCTTGTCATCAGCAAGAATATTTCTCTTATTTTTTGGATTCTGAAGATTATTCTTTTTGATGTAAGCCCAAATTTTCTTCACAACTTCAGTACGAGCAGCAGCAGCAGCACCGATCACAGCAGCTAGTTCAGCTGATGGTGTGAAAGCTTGCATGAAAGCAGCATTTGGCTTACGTGGAGCTGACTTCTTAGCAGGAGCTGCTTTTTTAGCAGTTGCTTTAACAGGAGCAGCTGCCTTCTTAGCAGTTGCCTTTTTAGGAGCAGCAACTTTCTTAGCAGTTGCTTTTTTTGCAGTTGCTTTTTTAGGAGCAGCAGCTTTTTTAGCAGTTGTTTTCTTTGCAGTAGCTTTTTTAGTAGCTTTGGCCATTTTATCCTCCAGAGGAATGTTATTCGGAATTTAATGTTTCCTACTCGCTTATAATAATACTTTTGACTATTAAGAGCAGAATTACAAATAAAAATTACACATCCCCGTCGAGAAACAGTCATTTTTTAGAAAATAAAGGCATTTTTCCCTCTAAAACTCACTTCAACTCCCTCTATTTTCCCTTGTGAGGAGTGGTTTCAGAGAGACGTTTAAAAAAATCTCTCAAACTTTGCCGGTTTTTTTTATCAGTGAAGGTCCAGAAAAATGTCACCACCACAAAGAATCCCCAGCTAAGAAGGATAAAAAAAAGTATAGGTTCTCCCAGGTCAATCCACATAGTCACCTACCCTGTTATCTTTATTGTATGTCCCTAGGGACTCATTTGTACCCCTCACTCTTAAAAGATTAGGATTTAAATTCATCAGCAAGGTTCATTTCACATCACAAAAACCATGAATGAATTTCTCATCGAATCTGGTCAACGTTTAATAACTTAGATCCTCAAATAGATCTTCAAAATACAAAACTTGGCATTTCAAGCTGCATTCTGAAAATCCTAGAGTGAAGAGTGAAAACTGCCGTAATATCAGAGTGTTGATGAACCTCTCTAGAGATTGGCCAAAGGGCCGGGTGAAATAAAGGCCCTAGAAAAATACTGAACACAAGGCTTTCTTTGACCCATTGGAAGGAAAAAGGGGCTAGTATGAGCCCATGGATATAACACTTTTTATGACAATTATTGATGAAGAAAACAAAGAAAAAAACTCTAAAGGCTTAGTTGGTAGTAGTGAGGTCAATCTTATTCAATCTTCTCCCCAAGACCAAATTTTACCGGAGAGTCAGAATAAATCCTCATTGCCCTTGGAAGAGACTTCCTCAGAACTTCAATCCGTGACCTATCAGAAGGGTGCGTAGAAAGAAACTCTGGGTAGGAGTGACCTTTTTGTAGCTCAGCCATCCTCTCCCACAGCCTTGCCGCCTCCTCAGGATTATACCCGGCCGTTGCCATGTAAACCTGTCCTAGGAGGTCGGATTCAGACTCCTCGGACCTAGAAAATTTCCGATCAAAAAAAGTAATAGCAAAACCAGCGGCAGCTCCACCGAGTCCAGTAAGCATTTTACAGGACTCGGTTTTGCACCAAATCTGCCCTCCTAAGGCCGTTGTAGCTCCTATAACAACTCCTAAAAGCTCTCCCCTGATGGCACGGGCGTATCTTTGAATACCATGCTTTTTAGTGGCATGGGCCACTTCATGCCCCAAAACTGCGGCAAGTCCAGCTTCGTTCTTTAAGACGGGCATAATGCCGGTGTAGACAGCAATTTTACCACCAGGCATACACCAGGCATTGGGTTCTTTATTTTCAATTAAAACCCATTCCCAGTCATAATTTTTACCAGAAGCCTTAGTGATTTGAGTTGCAACTCTATTAAGTAACTGATTCCAGTCTCCACGAGTGGAGATTTTCCCTTCTGCTTTAATTTTATTGTAGGTTTTTTGGGCATAGTAATTCACTTCTTTTTCTTTAGGATCAAGTCCGGAGCAGTTGAGAACGAATAACAGCAAAATAAACATTTGAAGATGCATTTTTGGCAAAATCACAACGACCTCTGGGAGAAGGTTTAGTGCGTTCTTAATTCCTGGAGCTCCTTTGGTAATTGATGGATAACTTGATCTGCTTCGCCTTGATCTATGCCATCCAATAGAACATTAAGTGCTATGGGAACCACTGTTTGGAGATCCATAAATTCATAGGCCCCTAGATAAACCCGCACTTGCTCAAAAAATTCATCAGCACCTTTGCTCTTAACTTTAGGTCCAGTAAGGTTTCTTAAATCAAATCCCTCATAATAGTACCCTCTAAGAAGTGCTGTGAGTTGACCGCCTAAATGCAAGGCTTCTCCGGGACCAATCCTATCCCTCAATGCCTTCATGGTGGCCCTAAGAACTACAAACGCGTGACCAGGAGTCCGAAATTCCTTGGTCTCCATCATCTTTTGAATCAAGCTTTCAGTGTGTTCCAGGGTCTTTTTAAATGTTTTTATCTCCTCTAACATGGTCTGCTCCTTTGATTAGTGAAGATAGTTCTCTATTGTTCGGATATGTTTTTCCTGTACTGGAAGGATTTCCTTTTGAATAAGATCTTTCAACTGGGGATCAAGATGAAGATTCTTAACCGCATCACGGTACTCATTTAATCCATGCTCTTCTCCAAATTTAAGTGCCTTCAGCGCCGTTTTATCACCAAACAGTGATGCCCCTTTAGTGAAGGCAGAAGCAAAGGCGCCCCAAGGCCCTGACTTCGCTTCTTCATCTTTAAATTCTTTACTTGCAAATTTTTTCAATTTGTTGACCACATCAAGGTGATCTTGCCAGATGGATGTGAGTTGTTCCTTTTCTTTTGAGTTTTTAATTCTAGGGAGTACACTGTGGATGCTTTTTAAAGCGGACAACTCTACTTTGATTAATTCTTCTACATTTTTCATAGAAACCTCCTGTTAATCAAAGTCATTTTCAATCAGACCGTGAGTTGATGTAAATTTAAGGAATTCATGAGAAAGGTTGACTCATTTTATTGATGAGAAACTTTAATTTTTTGTCTTTTATTTTCTAATTTAAAGAGCTCAACTAAAATGAAGGGAATCAGTCCCAAAGCTATGAGAAAAGTATTGTCGGATAGAGTTAGTTCCTGAACCTGAAAAACTCTTTGATAAACCTCAAGATGATCCATGGTGTACTGAATCAAGATGGGAAGTAAGACAGAAAAAAGATGATAGTAGTTCATTTTAAGCTGAAAAAATGATTTTGTTTCGCTCCTACAACTAAAAGATCGAAAGAGAGTCATAAAAACCAAGAGAGTAAAAACATATGACTTCGCTTTTAATTCTCCCTCATTTTGATAGGAATAGTAATAAACGCCGAGACAAATGATTGTCATAAGAAGACCAATCAGAAAAAGCTCCCATAAAAATCTATTGTCGAAAAATGTTTTCGGTGAAGGTCTACGAGTTTCAAGTAAAATGGTCTCATCCACGGGTTCACTTGCCAACGCCAGTGAGGGAGGTCCATCTGTCACAAAGTTTATCCAAAGTAGACCTAAAGGGGTAAAGGGTAGTGGTAAATTCAAGAGAGATGCTCCCAACACTATCAGGATTTCGGAAAGATTCGTAGACAAGAGGTACTGTATTGTTCTTTTAATATTACCATAAATGGCCCTTCCCTCTTTGACAGCAGAAACGATGGAGGAAAAATTGTCATCAGTGAGGATCATGCTGGAGGCCTGTCTAGCGACCTCTGTTCCTCCCTTTCCCATGGCCACACCAATTTGAGCTTTTTTCAGAGCGGGAGCATCATTAACACCATCGCCGGTCATGGCAACAATATGATGATTCATCTGAAGAGAGTCAACAATTCTCAATTTATGAAAGGGTGAAACTCTAGCGTAGATGAGAGTTGATTCTACTTTTTGGCGAAGAGTTTCATCGTCTATAGAGTCAAGATCTTTTCCTGTTAAGACGACCTCTGCTTCACCAGGGTTGAGAATGCCTAACTCCCTCGCCAATCCTAACGCTGTGGAGGGATGGTCTCCAGTGATCATAATAACCTTAATACCAGCATCCTTACAGGCCCTGACTGAAGAGATGGATTCTTCTTTAGGGGGATCAGATATGGAAACCATACCCAAAAACTCAAGGTCCCTCTCTATAGTAATTAAATCATTGCTATGAACATCAAGAGATGCTTTCTTTTTCTGTCCCAAAGCAAGCACCCTTACCCCCCTGGAACTTAAAAGATGAACTTTCTTCAAATACATATTTTTTTCTTCTTCAGATAAGTGGCTGCAGGAAATTAATTCTTCAGGTGCCCCTTTGGTAATAATCCTAAATTCTTTTAAGTCCCTTACTGCAACACTCATTTTTTTTCTTTCACTATCAAAACTCCACTCCTTAACACGAGGAAACCTTGCCTTAAGATCCTCAACTGAAAAATTTTTATCTGCGGCGTACTGAAGGAGAGATCTTTCAGTAGGATCGCCAGAGCCTGAATTTTCAAGGGAGGCATTATTACACAGGATAAATCCCTCGATCAGCCGTTCAAAGTCGCTAGCCTTGTGAGGATGAACTTCTCTCACTTTCATTTTTCCTGTTGTTAATGTACCTGTTTTATCAGTACAGATCACATCTGTTGAACCTAGAGTCTCAACGGCGGAAAGATTTCTTATGATCACATGACGTTTCGTCATCCTCTTAATAGCAATAGCTAGGGCCACAATAACCACAGTAGGAAGTCCTTCTGGAATGGCAGCTATGGAGAGTCCTATTGCCGACATCAATATTTCCTGCCATGGATCGTTTTCAAGGTAACGAAGAAATACAACAATCAAAATAACTATAAAGCCCATGTAAAGTAGTTGAAGGCTCACACCATTAAGACGAATCTGGAGCGGTGTTAATTCCTGGTGGGTTTCAGTGAGTAGTTGCGCTACCTTCCCTATCTGAGTTTTCATGCCTGTAGATGTGACCAATGCCTTACCAGATCCACCACTCACCGCTGTTCCAGCATGAAGCATGTTGATTCTTTCAGATAATATCGTCTCCATAGGAATAGGATGGGTGACTTTTTCTATGGGAAAAGATTCACCTGTTAAAGAGGATTCGTTAGAGGTTAACTGAAAAGCCTCAATCACTCTTGCATCTGCGACAACGTAGTCGCCGGCCTCTATCTGAAGGATATCACCCGGGACCACTTTTTCTGAGGCGGTCACAAAAACTTTTCCACCTCTTATGACCCTTACCTTAGGAACACTGAGTTTTTTTAAAGAAAGAATAGCATCATTTGATTTCTTCTCTTGAAAAAAACCAATGAACCCATTGAGAATAAGAATAGCAAAAATCGCCATAGCATCGTGACTTTCACCAAAAAAGAAAGAGACAATCGTGGCACCAAGAAGAGTTAAGGCCATAGGATTTTTAAACTGCCTAAAAAACAAGACTACATTTTTATCTGGAACGTCCTCCTTTAATACGTTGTCCCCAAAAGATGCAAGGTTACGTTCTACATCCAGAAGGCATAGGCCTAAATCAGGATCGGAATGAAAATGGGAAAGAAGGACCTCCTTATCAAGTGACCAGGGATGAGTTCTTTGGTTATCATCTCTTTTCATGGATTCACTTTCCTTATAACTAGTCTTTCATGGTTGTATAAGAGAACTTAAGATTCAAAAAATTCAAAAAGATTTGATAAGAAATTTCAAGGATGACAGATATACATTCATAATAAGTGATACAAAAATCAAAATAATTTTTTATTCATTCACATTTTTTAGGGTTTAAGAGCACACCCATTGAAGTGGCACGGCACTGGCCGTCTGCAGGGATGACTTGATTCATTGTGTTCAAGTATATCCATCATGTTTTGGAATGTTCAGATTTGGAGTCCGAAATGCCTAGTGCAATGTTCCCAAGAGGTCATGGAAAGCTTGAGCCTGTATTTATCCAAGGTATTTTATCTTACCCATAGGTATCATATGCCAGATTTAGGAGAATTTTCACCCTACGGTCATTTATTTATTTCAGTTGGTTTAGGACTTTTAGTGGGACTTCAGAGAGAGTGGGCAGAATCTTCTTTGGCAGGAATACGAACATTCACTCTCATCACCATTTTAGGGACAGTGAGTGCCCTCTTGGCAGAAACCTATGGTGCTTGGTTCATAGGTGTGATGTTTATTAGTGCCCTATCACTAGCACTATTTATAAAAAAAGAACTTTCAAATAAGATCATTCCTCATCGGGGAATGGTCACAGAAGTGAGTATTCTTATCATGTTTTGTGTTGGGATTATGGTGAGGACTGGACCAACACTCCTTGCCGCTTCCTTAGCGGTTCTCGTTTCAGTCATTCTTCAGGTAAAAATAGAGCTTCACAGTCTTGTTGCCCGGTTTTCTAGAAATGAAATCAGATCCATTATGCAGTTTATGGCGATTTCCTTACTCATTTTTCCCGTTGTTCCAGACAGAGAATTAGGGCCTGGAGGAATTTTAAATTTGCACCACACCTGGTGGATCGTTATTTTGATTACTGGTATGAGTCTTATGGGACAGATTATTAATAAATTTATGCCCCATGGTAATGGCCTTGTTTGGACAGGAATTCTTGGGGGCATAATTTCCAGTACAGTCACAACTTTTTCTTATTCAAAGAACTCAAAGTCTTTTGAAAAGAATGCCCATCATGATGGTCTTATCATCCTTACTGCGTGGTGGACGGTGTATTTAAGGATTTTTTTTGAACTTTATGTGGTGGTACCAAATTTTTCGATTAACCTCCCGCTTTTACTGATGAGTTTGGTTTCTGGATTAGGGATCGTTTGGAATTGGAGAAAACATAGTGGCAATTATCAGGTCATACCTATTCCCTATAATCCCACAGGTCTAAAGACGGCATTGAGCTTTGCCTTATTTTACTCTATCATAATATATACGTTCACTTATTTTAAAGAGAATGCAGAAACTGATACCCTTCCTTTTATAGCGTTTACTTCAGGTATATTTGATATGGATGCAATCACTCTTTCTACTGGCAGATTGGTTCAAAAGGGCATACTAAATCCACATGAGGGCAAAACGAACTTCTACTTAGCCCTTATAGCAAATTTAGTTGCTAAAGGATTTATCGCCCGCCTTATTGGGGGTAAGAAACTTTTTTCTTACCTTTTAACTCCATGGCTTGTTTCAGTTATTTTTGCCATCCTGATACTCATATCCCACTCTTTCTACAAATAAGAGGATTTCCATGCTTGATCATTTTAAGTTATTTGTTAAAGAAATAAGAATCCTTATGGGTTCACCATTTTTTATCCTTCTCTCAATTATGGGGAACGGGCTAATTTTAATATCCTGCTATCTTTTTTGGATACTTGAACATGATATAAACCCAAAACTAAATACATACATGGATGCCATATGGTGGGGATTTGCAACGGCCACAACAACTGGATATGGTGACATAACCCCAGTCGGGAATTATGGAAAGATTTTAGGGATTTTTTTGATGCTTGTGGGTCTCGCGCTCTTTTCCATGTATACAGCTCTATTTGCGGAAATCATCATCTCAAGTAAGAAGAATCATTCAAAAACCAAAGGAAAGGATCTGGATCTTTTTAAATAATAAAGAAATGATAAAAAAGAAAAAATCCAAAGAAGGTTTATAAGCCAATCATTCAAACTCAAGGGTGTGAGTTCCATTCTATTTGATAAAGCGGGTATTTGAATCATCAGGACTGAAAGTATAATGGTAAAAAAAGAAACCAAAATCGATGCGAGAGTTTTTAATTTAGTTTGAATAATAACGATTCCCACACTCCACAAAGAGAGAAGTGCAAGTACATTACCTCTCCCTTGATAAACTTCAAGAGGAAAAGTATCTTGAGACATGAAGGTCTTAATTAAAAGCAAAGAAAAACATATTCCAACAACTAGTGAGATAAGAAAAATTTTCTTTGAAAAGAAATATTTCCCCTCGTCAAAAACTACCTTTACCCCCGCATGATCATTTAGCTGAAAGGCAAACAAAGCTGTGGGGTGAATAATAAGCTCAACCCAAACAATGTGAACAGGTAAAAATAATAAAGGAAGGCCCATAAAAGGAATAATTGCTGCAGAAAGTACAAAAGGAATATGAATCAAAAGTAGGTATTCAAAACTAAGCTTTAAGTTATAAAAAAGTTGTTTACCTTCTTTAATGGCATGAACGATGGTGGAAAAATTATCATCAGAAATAATTATGGAAGATACATCTTTAGCACTTTTTGTACCCCTAATACCCATGGAAATTCCAATATCAGCATTTTTTAATGCTGGTACATCATTTACTCCGTCCCCAGTTACAGCAACAATCTCTCCACTTTTCTTTAATTTTGAGACAATGTTATATTTTTGTATTGGATTACATCTAGCAACCACATCAAGGGTTTTTAAGAATCCTAAATTATAATCAATCCACTCTTCCTTAAATTGATCCGGATGGGATTCGGCAGAGAGGACTAAAGGATGACCATTACCAATCCCAACCTCTTTAGCAATGGCACGGGCCGTTTCTGGATGATCACCTGTCATCATAAGAACTTTGATGTGATGATCTTGGCAATATTTTATTGCCTCACTAACTTCTGGTCTTGGGGGATCTTCAAAAGCAAGGAGACCTAAAAATTCATATCCATCCGAAGGGATATCTAACTCTTTTATTATATTTTCACCAAAAAAAAACCTAGCACAGGCAAGAACTTTATGACCCTCTTTTGCAAGTTCAAACGTTTTATCAACCCACCTGTTTTTTTCTTGTAGATCTAAATTTACTTTTGAAAGAATGAGTTCAGGAGATCCCTTCACATAAAGCATACATCCACCAGAGGATGTTTCAACAATGACAGATTCATTCTTTTTATCTTCAGTAAAAGGGAAAACTTTTAATCTTTTTATCTTCGGTGATTCATGAGAAAGTGCCCATTCAAAAATTGCCTGATCCACTGGATCAATCCCTAGAGGATCAGAAGCTGCAGCCGATGACATAAGAAGTTCTTTTTCAGTCATCCCTGTTGCAACTACGATGTGAGTAAGTTTTAACTGACCTCTCGTTATTGTTCCGGTTTTATCAGTGCAAATGTAGGTAACTCTTCCGATATTTTCAACACTGACAGCTTTCCTCACTAATGCCTTTTTTTTTGCCAATCTAAAAACACC
>CANHIY010000042.1 GCA_947461175.1 Bacteriovoracaceae bacterium | reverse complement strand
TTAAATTTATTAACGACGGTCTATTGAGCATTTCTTGAACATATTCCCAGGATTTTTTTTTACTCCCAAAAAGACCTCCTAGTTTGTCTTGTTGTACTTTTAGCTCTTTGGCAAGAAGAGGAGGTGCAAATTCAGAGAGAACTTGGGCAAGTTTTACATAAATGCCACCGAGTTCCTGAAGAAGGATTGAAATGATTCTTCCTTGTGTGATTTCTTTTCTTGGTGTGCATAAGATGCTAATTACTACAGTCATGCATTTTTCAGATGGTAAGTGAGTCACGGCACTATCAATAAGAGGCAAAAGAAGGTTCTCTCCCTTCATATTGTTTGAGAGTTTTTTTTTAAATTTATCTCTTAGATCATTTTCATAATAAAGGTGAAGTATTCTTTCAGTCAGTTGAGTAAGTTTTTTGTGAACTTCGGGATCGAGTTCATAAAAAGCAGTAAAGAGTGGCTCTTTAAGGTCGGGGAGGATTCCAATCACTTCATTAGAGAAGAATGGAAAAAGTTTCATCCATGGAATATATCTTTTCGTGATTGATTCTAAGATATCTTCAATGAGTTCTGCCTCTTCTAGAAGGTCTAAAATTTCAGGATTCTTTAACACAGAATCGAAGACTTGATTTATTATATTTTTAATTATGGGATATAGCTTTTCTTCCTTTAAATAGTCCTCATTAAAATGATCAATACCCAGCGTCTCAAGAGAGTGGATTGTTTCATTTACATTTTTCACCTCGATAAATTCATTATCCAGGCCACAATCCATAAGATCTCTTATGATGGTAAGCCATGCATGCCTTCTCTCTTTTTCAGTAATGGGATCAAATCTTAGTTTGGAGATGGCCTTAGATATAAAGGTGCCGATGGAATGGGATTCACTTTTTGCCAGATGGGCGACTTCCAGAACCCAGGAATAATCTTTCATGGATACTGGGTATAGCAAGATTCAGAAGATGCTCCACCTTAAATAATTCTTAACAACTTTAAAACTTTTCTATGTTCTCCATGATGGTGCTTGCCATTTCTTTTAGATTAGATCTTTCAAGTTCATGCTTTGAATGCGAGATCGTCTTCACAATTCCATTTCGTAACCAGGATTTTGTGAGGTGAGTCTCCTCAGATGTGATAACACGGTCCTGATCTCCAATCATAAGGATGACCGGAATTGTGATGTCGGTCATATCTTCTTTTGTGAGACCATCAAGCTTCTCGAGATGCTGCATCATATGAGCTGTAGAGCGAAGAAGATGGGGCCATTGCTCACCATGTTTCTTTTTTAATAGTTCTGCTGTTTGGGGATATTTTTCTATAATGTTCTGCGGATTCAATGTGGGAATTTCTTTTTGTATTGATTTTTCGCTCCAATTAAATCTTGTGCCATAGGTAAAGATCATTTTTATAGGGGAGTCATCATAGTTGGCCACATGATAAAGGGCCACATACCCACCCATGGAGTACCCAAAAATAATGGGGGAGTTGAGGTTATTTTGACGAATAAACTGATCTAGATCTTTGGCAAATAGATCTATTCTGAATTCTTTTGTTTCTTTAGCATTTAAACCGTGCCCTGAAAAATCAAAACAATGAACGTTGTATTCCTTTTCAGTAAAGTATTCCATAAGAGGTTTTAGGTCCCCTGATGTGCCAAGAGTGCCATGGAGGAAGATGACTGAGTTTGTTGATGCCATATACAGGACCTGTCCAATATTAAGTGCGTGAATTTTATTATATCTCATAGGATAATCCCTTAAAAGGATTTCCTATGAAACTTCTTCTTTTCCTCTTTTTATTACCTCTCTTCTCATACTCCGAAACTCAGGAATACACTGGAGAAGCAAAATTTAAGGGTAAAGTTGTGTATCTTGAACAGCACACAGTGGAGATTAAGGATAACAAGGCCATGAGGTCTGAAACCATTTATAAAAGACCTGATGGATTGATCATCGGAAAACTCACTAATGATTACTCCAAAAGTGTGAATGTGCCTGAATATCTCATGGAGGACATGGTGACAAAAAACAAGCATGGGATCCGTTATCAGGAAAAAAAAATGTTCATGTTTAACCAGGACGATGGAAAGAGGGAAGAAACAAAGGAAATAGCCGAGGATGTTTCTGAGGGCGAGCTTTTGGTGGCGGGCCAGGGTCTCCATTACTATCTGGTTTTAAAGATGGATGAGGTGATACAAAAGGGTAAATTAACATTGAAATTCATGATTCCAGGGCAACTTGATGTGTATGAATTTAAATTAAAAGTTTTTAAGGTAATGGATAATAAAGTTGAATTTGAGGTCATGATTAACAATTGGTTTCTTAAGCTATTTGCGCCTAAATTAAAAATGATCTACGAATTAAAGTCGAGGCGGTTACTCAGTTATGAGGGGCTTTCAAATCTTAAAGACCCGGATGGTAAATTGATGAAAGTTGAGATTAAATACGATTACAAATAATTAATTTTTTTTCATGTAATTGGTTTCCCTTAGTCCCGAGAGTAGAATGGATTTAAAAAGATAAGGTATCCATTCATGCTCGAACAGCTCATTTCAAATATCAGAAAAAAGTTACCCATTCAAAATCCCCTTCATTCTTTCGTTCACAATAATATTTTACTCATGTTTGAGCACATGGATTTTCATGAGGCTGTTTCAGAGGCGGGAAAACTCTATAAGGCAAGACCCTATCTAGAAATTTATAAGTATCTTGAAAAATTTGATGAAAATAAAATTACACAAACTGATATCAGAAGATCCATTGGTCATTATCTAGGTAAGTACAAGGCGATAGAATCGCTTTCACTTTTGGGATTAACTCCTGAGGATTATTTTTATCGTTTAATGTTCTCTAAACTTTCTTTTAATGATGATGAAATTCAACCTGTACTTTCTAATTCTATTCTTTGGGAAAATTGCCTCAAAAAGATGGAGAACCAATCATTGAATCTTGGAAGGTCAGTTCGTTACTGGCGTGGAAAAGAATATTGGGAAAAGTATCATAATGAGTCCTATGTACTAAGTTTTCACCCTTTTATGATCAGACTTATTTCAAGTTTTCTGGATCAAGGACAAAGCTATTGGCCTAATCCCTTTTTGGACAAAAGTTTTTGGGATTTTTTTCTTTTTGATGTTCTTTCATTAAAAGGGGTTTCTGAAGGATGGATTGAAAAGCTTGTAGAGAAAACGGAGGCTTCAAAAAACTTGGGGCCCTCTGAGGTAATAATAAAAGAGCTAAATCTAAAAAATATTCCTGAAGATGTTTGGGAGTCATACTTACTTGAAATTCTCTTTGACCTTAAGGGATGGGCGGGGATGGTCAATAAGCTTGAAACCGAACCAGAACAGGCAACGGTTAAAGCACCCAATATAAAGCTTCTGGATTTCATGGCGGCATTTTTACTCATGGAATCCTCTATTGATACGTACCATAGTGAATCAGCCTCCATTGATCTACAAATGATTCATGGAAGGGTTGAAAAAATTGAACTTAGAAGTTTTCAACTTGCACTTGCACTCTATCAAATAACAGAATCATTTTGTCTTCATGAAGAATGGATGATGAATGTTGAGACCCAGAAGTTGCTGAATATGATAGATGAGATTGACCAATCAGAGTTAAGAGATAGGGTCCGTCTATGGCATGAGGCCTATGAGCATCATTTTCATAGAGAGGCATTAGAGGCGGTTTCAGGGCATGTCTTTAAAATAAAAAATGATGACATAAAAACTTATGCACAGATTTTATTTTGTATTGATGACCGTGAAGAATCCATGAGAAGGTATGTGGAAGAAACTGATCCTGGAATTGAAACCTTCGGAGTTGTTGGATTCTTTGGAATTGATATGAAGTTTTCGGGGCTAGGGCACAGTAGATCTATCCCTCAGTGTCCTCCTGTGGTGGTTCCTAGCCGCTCCATCAAGGAGGTTCCTCTTAGTGATTCGACGACTTTTAAAAAATGGAACACCTATCAGGGGCTTTTAGATCTTATTCTCTATTATCAATCCAGAACACTTATAAGAGGTTTCCTCTCAACTCTGATACTGGGTCTCTTGAGTTTTATTCCCATGTCGATTCAAGTCTTTTTTCCTAGAAAAAGTCGTTTCTTTGGAAAAAAAATTTTGAACCTCCTTTCTCAAGGGCCAAAGACTGAGATTCATCTTGAGAGGGGAGAAGGAGACTATGGTTACACTAAAAAAGAGATGGCCAGTATGGTGGAGGCGATCCTAAGGATGATTGGAATCCCAAAATTAGCTCCACTGGTGCTGGTGATGGGGCACGGATCTTCGAGTAATAACAATCCCTTTAAACAGGCCTACGGTTGTGGTGCCTGTGGTGGAAATGCGGGGATGCCAAATACCAGGGCCTTTGTGAAAATGGCCAATGATAAGTTGGTTAGATCAGAGCTTAGAAAAATTGGGATCGAGATACCGGATGAGACTTGGTTTGTGGGTGCACTCCATGATACCTGCACCGACGAAGTTCAGTTTCTGGATGAAGGGCAAATTCCTGAATCTCATTATTCTTCTCTGGATAAATTGAAACAGAGTTTGATCAGGGCCTCTAAACTCAATGCTTTAGAAAGATGCCAAAGATTTGATACTTTCATTAAGCACTCACCAGATGAAGCTCTAGGGCACGTCAAAGAAAGGGCCAATGACCTTGCCCAACCTCGACCTGAGTACGGTCATTCATCCAATGCTCTGGCGGTGGTTGGTAATAGAGAAATGACTAAGGGGCTTTTTATGAACCGACGGTCATTTCTTTTAAGTTATGACTGGAAAAGTGATCCTGATGGGTCCATTTTAAAAAACGTCGTCCTGGGCGGGATACCTGTGGCGGTAAATATTAACATGGATTATTACTTTTCTTCTGTTGATAATGACCATTTTGGATGCGGCTCAAAGCTCCCTCTTAATATGACATCTCTTCTGGGAGTGATGACTGGTTCTATGAGTGATTTAAGAATTGGACTTGCCAGACAAATGGTAGAAATTCATGAACCCATCAGGAATATGACGATCATTGAGGCTCCCTTACCAAGGGTGAGGGACCTCTTTAATAGTCACTCTCGCTTGAGAAATATTCTTTATAACCATTGGATGAGATTAGCTGTGTTTGATCCTATTGATCAAAAGTGGTGGGTGTTTGGTCATGAAAATTACGAAGAATTACACGTTGAGCATCTACCACTTTCCGTATTCAAGAGTTCTCATTCTTACGTTTCTTTTCAAAGGGAAGATAATTTTGTGGAGATTCATAAGTGATTGAGAAACTTTTTGAGATTATTTTGGTTTCACCCTTTATCTGGATGTCACTTCTTGCCATGATCTTTTTTTTAAGAATTAAGATTAATGAGCGGCTTCTCTCCGAGTCGGTGAGGCTTTTTTGCCTTTATATGTTTTTTACGACTCTCATGCTTTTTGTGACAACTTTAATTCATTCTCCATCTTTTTTACTCCTCGACCTCGAAGATTGGATTCATGTGGGAGACTATCATTTCAAAATTAGGTTTATTGTCGACCTTCTGGGGGCCACCTATGCGGTCCTCACGACTTCCCTTATTGGAATCATTATTAAGTTTTCTAGAAACTATCTTCATAAAGAAGAGGGTTATTTTAGATTTATTTTCCTTCTCTCCACTCTCATGTTTGGTCTTCTTATAGTATCCTTTGCGCGCTCTTTGGACTTATTATTTGTCGGTTGGGAACTTGTGGGTACGGCCTCCGTTCTTCTTATTAGTTATTTTCATGATAAACCTAGACCAGTCTCCCATGCTATTAAGGCCATGGTGACTTATAGGATTTGTGATATGGGAATCCTCGCCGCCGCCGCTTGGTCTCATTTACAGTTTCACTCCACTGATTTTGTGATTTTTCCCAAAATGCTTCATGCCGATCCCCATTCTTTTGGTCCTGTTGTTGTGGGATTTTTTGTTCTATGGGCCTCTTTAGGAAAAGCAGGTCAATTGCCCATGAGCTCCTGGCTTCCTGCCGCAATGGAAGGGCCCACACCCTCAAGTGCTATCTTTTATGGTGCTCTTTCTGTTCACTTAGGTCCATTTTTGTTGTTAAGATTTTATGATTATTTTTCTCATTTTCCCTCCCTTCTTGTGGTTGTGGGGATGATTGGGGCAGCATCTGCTTTTTATGCCACTTTGGTGGGAAGAACAAGGTCAGATGCTAAAACCATGCTTGCCTATGCTACGATTTCTCAAGTGGGTATCATCTATGTTGAAATTGCTTTGGGATTCCAAAACCTGGCCTTATTTCACATGGTCACTCACGCGAGCCTAAGGACTTATCAGTTCCTACGCTCAAGCTCTCTTATTCAAGATTTTGTAGAAAACCCAATGGTGGAACATCATAAATTCATCCGAAGAGGTTTCTTCTTCGAAAAATTTATCTCCCAAAGTTTGAGAGAAAAATTATTTGTTCATGCTCTCCATGGATTTCATCTTGATTTTTTCACTAAAAAAATCATTGAAGCCTTCCTCTTTCCGATGAAATGTCTCATAAATATAGAAGATAAGTTGATGATATTTGACACTTATCTTCTTAAGTTGATTTTAAGGAAAACTAAATGAAAGTCTCTTTTGGTTTCTTTGAATTTTTTCCTCTTCTTTCAACCTTTATTCCTGCCTTTCTTTCCATCTTTTATGATTCTGGCAGAAAGTGGCAGGACTACGTGATTGCCATCCTAGGGATTACTTTTCTTTTTTTTACATATATCTTTTTTACTGAAGACTTTAACACCGTTCATAGTGTGCATTCGTTATTTGACATCCGCTATAATAAGATAAGTATTTTTATAGCACTTCTTTATTCGGGGTCCTTATTTGTGGGTCTTTTTCCGTTAAGAAGTTCTATAAGCCTTTCTTCTTCTTTTTTGTTCTACATTGCTGGGGGGCTTGGAATCATATTGGCGAATAACCTTCCTACTTTTTTCTTTTTCTGGACTTTCCAGAGATTTATTCCCATGAAAAAATTTTTAAAAGAGGGGAGAGGAGGAACTTATTTTTTTCAACATCTCATGACTTTACTCTGCTTTCTAGGTTTGATGATTTATGCTCATTCAGAAGATCTTTTCATCACACCGATGACTGATTATCCTGCTTCTTTTTTTAAGTGGCCTGTTCTTCTTCTCTCTTTCATCATCATTTATCAGAGCCATGGAATATTTCCCTTCCACAGCTGGGTTCACGATATGGTGGGAACAATTCCGTGGTATGAGTTTTCTGCAATCTTCCTTTGCCGTTCTGGAGTTCTTCTTTTCGTCCAACTTCTTCTTCCTACCCTGAAGTATGACCCTGATTTTTTCAAAATCCTACTTCTCTCACTTTCGATCTTTTCTTCCGTTTACTGGTCTTTAAGAGGAATTCTCGAATCTCATCTTAATAAAAAAACAACTTACTTCTACATTGCTCAGGCCTCTCTTCTTCTGACCGGAATGCAGGCCGACTTTACGGCCGCAAGAGGCTCTTATCTTCATATGCTCGTTATCTCGATTGCAGGCACAGGGATTTTTTCTATCCTTAATTATGTTCAAAATAGTTACAGCTTTAAACGTAAGTCTCAGTTCTACGGCCTCTCACTTTATTTTCCGAAGCTTTCAACACTTTTTTGTCTGTTTGGTCTTTGTGTTATAGGTGTGCCTCTGGGGGCCTCTTTTGTGGTTGAGGATCTTGTGATCACTGGACTTCTAGAGTATCACCAGTACCTGGGGCTGGGTCACATCCTTGCTACTTGTTTAAATGGGATACTGTTTTTTCTTCTCTTTAGTCAGATATTTCTAGGTCCTACTCCTTTTGGAGACGCTCCCGTTAATAAGGATATGAAGCTCCTTCAAATGGTTCCTTACCTCATGGCCTTAATCATCTTGCTTCTTATTGGCATAATACCGGGACTTTTTTTGGAAAAGATTAGTTGGTAGGTTTTATGACTTTATTTTTGGCTCTAGTGCTGATTTAAGAAGAACTGGATCCGCCTCCCAAGGTTTATCTGGCCAGTAGTGTTTAGGATAATCTCTAAGATACTCTTTTCTTATCTCCTGGTAGGTTCGGTTCCAGAAATTTTTTAAGTCTCTGGTTACCTGAATGGGCCTTTTATGAGGTCCCAAAAGTTTTAAAGTCAGGGATACTCTTCCTTGTAAGATGGAAGGAGTATCTATGAGCCCATAAAAATCCTGTATAGGGGCCTCAAGATAGGGGTCCATGTCTATAGGATAATAAATAGTGAGTTCTTTTTTTCCTTTTAATTTAATTTTTAAAGGTAAATTTTGATCCAAATCCTGGATTGAGAATTCTTCTCCTATGGATTCCTCAAAATAGGAATCAAGTTTTATAAATTCAAGTTCATTGTAAAGAGAGAAATAATTTTTTACATCAAGTTTTAGAAAAAATTGCTGTAGATCTATTTTATTAATCCTTCCCCAGAATGAGAGCCTTCCATAGAAAGTACCATTCATCCAGGTTCTTAACTTTTCTTCAACAAAGGGTTTGGATTGACGTAAGATTTTTTCTTGGGTTTCTTGTTTTAAATTAATCCAGTCTATTTTTAAGACGTCCTCCTCAAGAGCAATGCTTCCAAGTCTAGTTTTCCTTAGGATCTTTATCTTCTCACCCATCTCAATTTCTTCTTCCTCAATGAGAGGAAAAGGAGAAATATCCCAAAACCATTCTTCCTGAACCTCTAAAGTTTCTATGACTTCTTGTCGTTGAGTTATTTCCAGGATGATGTAAAAACCATCTTCTAAATCATGAAGTTTTTCATGGGCCCTGATGACTTTACCTGAATAATGGATGAAATCCCGTTGTTTTTTACGAAATTTTGCCACTTGATCAATGAGCCCATGGAGAAAACACTTCTTCCAGTTCACCTCATCTGCGGAAGATTTAAGATAGAAAGAGAGTCTTCGAAATAAATTTCCAGTTCTATCTTTTTCAATTTTTTGACAAATGTAGTCCAGAAGATTTTCTTTATCCTCACGTTTGAGTCTCTCTCCGGCGACTAGGATTCTTGAGAGTCTAGGGTCCAGGGGGTACTCCAGCATTTTTTTTCCGACTGAAGTTAGGTGATCCTTTTCCAGGGCCCCGATCATTTCTAGAAGTTCTTTGGATTTATTCCATTTTTCTGCTCTAGGGGGCACAAACCATAGAGGTGGAGTATCAATGGACGACAAAAAAAGGTACAGACCTGTTAAATCCTCTGTCTCTAACTGAGGCAGAGTGTGTTCTTTTCTTTGCTGAAAATCTTGTTCAGAGTAGAGCCGGTGGCAAAATCCTGGCCCAGTTCTTCCGGCACGACCGGCCCTTTGGATGGCAGATGATTTTGTTACCGGAAAATCCTGGACGAGTTTTAGTCCACTCCAAGCCGAGTGGGAGGCTGCTCTTTGTATTCCTGAATCAATAACGACTTTAATGCCTGGAATGGTGACTGAACTTTCAGCGATGTTTGTGGCGAGGATCACTTTTCTTTGATGAGATTCACCTAATACTTTTTCCTGTTCTTCTTTTGAGAGCTCAGAATGGAGAAAGTAGAGGTTGATTTTTTCTTTTAGTTCATGAACTGAATTTAGGACGGTTTGTATCCTGATCATCTCTCTCATCCCAGGAACAAAGACTAGAGTATCTCCTTCAGTTTCAAGGATCGCCTTCTTAACTTTAGACTCAAGTGACTGATTAAGAATACTTGGTACATTGGGAAGATAATTGATTGTTACAGCATGAGAGGAGACCTCAATCTCAATGACCTTTGCCTCCGGAATATTTTGTAAGATGCTCGTATCAAGAGTGGCTGACATGAGGATGATTTTCAAATCCCTTTTGGTTTGGACACTTCTTAGAAGGGCCAGGGCCGCATCTGTTTCCACATGTCGTTCATGAAACTCGTCTAGAATGACCACATCCACATCATGAATGAGAGGGTCATGGATGAATTTTTTTAAAAAAGTACCTTCGGTATAAAAGATCAGTTGTGAGTTCTCGGAATATTTTTTCTCAAATCGAAAATGAAACCCAATTTCAAGACCAAGGGTGAGGTTTTCTTCCTGAGCAATTCTTAGGGCAGCAAGTTTTGCCGCCAATCTTCTAGGCTCTAGCACAACTATTTTTTTCCCTAATTCCTTTGCAATAGACCAGGGTAGTCTTGTGGTTTTTCCTGAGCCTGGAGAGGCCTTGATTAAAATCATGGACTCAGTCTTAATTAATTTCAGGATATCATTGAGTCGAGAGTCAATTGGAAGAGGGGACTTCTCATTTTGCTTCATGCGGCACCAAATTGGAGATTGAAACTTTCACATCTTACATTGATAATAAGAAAATTCATAGGAGTTCCATTATGTCAGTATGTCCATGTCGATCCCTGGATCAAAACAAGTTACCATTTGAAGAATGTTGTCAGCCTTTTCTTGAGGGAAAAAAGGGGCCATCCACGGCCGAGGCCCTGATGCGTTCCCGCTATACGGCCTACGTGGTGAAGAACATCCATTACATTGCTGATACCCAGGTGACTGTTAAGGATGAAGTTTTTGATAAAGAAGAAGCTCTCAAGTGGGCCGAAAGTTCAGAGTGGCTTGGGCTTTTGATCAAAAATACCCAAAAGGGTGGTGTGGAGGACAAAACGGGCATCGTTGAATTTGTGGCGAGTTATAAGGACAAGGAAACTGGAACTGAGTTAAAGCACCATGAGACTTCTTTGTTTACTCGTGAAAATCAGCTTTGGAAATTTAAAGAGGGTCACATTCATGGAGGACAACCTGTAAAGAGACTTGAACCTAAAATTGGAAGGAACGATCCCTGTTCCTGTGGCTCAGGGAAAAAATATAAAAAATGTTGCGGGGCCTGATTGAAAGAAAAAATCATTAATGAGCTTTTGAAAAAAATCCAGGAAGAAATTGCTGGCGTTCAGGAGTCTGTTCATTCAAGTAGAAGCCTTGCTACCGATTTGGAATTTAAGGCCGAGGGTAAATACGATACGAGGTCTCTAGAGGCCTCTTACCTAGCTTCAGCTGAAGCTAAACGGGTCGAGGAGTTAAAATTAGAAACCCAGATTCTTCAGGATGTGGACTTAAAGGCATCTCAGAAGTTGAGTGAAATTTCAATCGGTGCACTGGTTGATTTGTCCTATAAAAACCAGGTCCGAAAATACTTTTTGATCCCCACCTCTGGTGGCACCATGATTGAGATAGAAGGTGAAACCGTTTTGGTTGTCTCAGTCTTTTCCCCCATAGGCGATGCTCTCCTCGGACTTAAGGCGGGGGATGAATTTGAAGTAGAAACACCTAAAGAGACTAGGCACTATAAAGTGGTTAGTTTTTCTTAAAAGTCCTAGTTCTTTTGAGTGGTGAAAGACCGAATGCTCAGGAAGAGCTACTCATTTAGGATTTTTTCAAGCGAAAAGCACCATTCACAGGGGGCATTTAAAATTTTCAGGGCCCTAAGTCCGAATTGCCAAGTTATGTATTTAAAAAATGTTTTGAGGACTTAAGATTCACAACTACGAAGAGATTCCGATCAGAAATCCATCCATAAGATATTTAAAATTAAAAAAGTGAGCGGATGAGCTGGCCCCGCCCAAAAAATAAAATAAGTGTTCGTTTTTTCTTAACCCATCTAGGTCGTAACCCACTGGAATTTAATAGATTCTTGATTAGCCTTAAAGAGTTTCCAGGGGATCTCCGATAAACCTATTAATGGCTTCAAAGAGAGTAAGGAGTCTTTTATGGTATGGTTCATGTCCGTCTTGATGCTTATGGGAGTTTCTTCTTTAAGTGCCCAGGTCACTCAGTCCCATGTTGAGAGCATGCTCGATCAGATGGTACGAGAAAATGTGATTTCAAAAGAAGAGGCTGAAAAGGCCCGCGGAAGATTAAAAACTCTAACTCCTAACCAATGGTCCGAGATCAATAAACAAACGGCGATCATGGCCGAGAGGTCTCCGGCCTCTGTGACTCCTTCGAATAACAAAATTGAAGAGGTTAATAACATAGACCTCGACGGAGCTCAATTTAAGGCCATAGAAACTGAGATGAAAAGAATTATACCCGAGTCCAGAGAGGCCCGTTAGTAGGGAGAACCCACATACTTCCATAACTTTTTCTTAAGGTACTGAGGAACAAAGAGTTTCATGCATCTGGCACAGGCCCTTAAGCGGACAAATGCCTTCATGTCCCAGGGAAAATGAGAGAGCAGGATATTGTCATCCAGTACGTCAAAAAAATAGTCCAAAATGATGGAAAGAATGATGACATCGTCCAGGATACCAAAGAAAGGGATCCAGTCGGGAATGATGTCAAATGGCGAAATCATAAGTGCAATCAACGCCATGAGTATCTTTTTATCTCTAGAGGGAATCCTTTCATCATTGGCCGTGTGAACAAGAAAATTTTTTAAGTCTTTTAAAAATTTCATCATAGTCTTTCCTTTTTTGTCAGTTCTCTCAAGGCCAGGGATGAAGCTGCAAAAGCAAAGGCACCAGTCACAAAGCTCGCCGAACCGAATCCTTCTTCACAGTCCATGTTTTTTGCCATTCCCGGTGGAAGATAGGTGAGGCATCCATCACTTGTGGGATACATGGCCCTTTCGTGGGACCAAACGGCCCAAATGCCAAAATCACCCTCATGTTCTAAGGGGAATGAAAAATCCTGCCGTAACTTTTTTCTTAGCCTTGCTAGAAGCCTGTCATTGGATGAAGTGGCCATGTCAGTGACTCTAATCTGTTGAGGATCAATTTTCCCTCCCGCTCCTCCCATGACAATTAACGGAAAGTGGTTCCTTCGGCAGTAATCAATGAGGTGGCACTTATTGGTAAAGTCATCACAGGCATCGATGACAAAGTCATATTTTCTGTCAAAAATGGATTCTAGATTTTTGGGCGAAAAAAAACACTGTTTTGTTTCCACCAGGCAATGGGGATGAATGCTGAGGATCCTTTCTCTCATGACATCAACTTTAAATTTTCCTACAGTTTCAGATATGGCATGGACCTGGCGGTTGATGTTAGTCACACAAATGTCATCCAGGTCAACTAAGGTTAGGGAGCCAATACCAGATCTTGCCAGGGCCTCGGCCACCCAGGAACCAACACCTCCAATCCCAATGATAAGGATCGAGGACTGTTTAATTTTTTCCATTCCCTTTAAACCAAAGACTCTTCCGATACCACCAAACCGGGCATAGTATTCCTTATCTTTGTCCATAATTCCTCGCTAAGCGCTCCACTTTGAGTTGTCCACAGGCCGCAAGGATTTCAGAACCCTTGGTCCTTCGGATCATGACTCTTAATTTTTTTTCTACCAGTTTCTGTTTAAATTCTTCTACCTCTTCCTCTAGAGGGCGCTCCCAATGTGTTCCAGGAAAAGGATTAAATGGAATTAGGTTAATAATCGCCTTTCGTTTTCCGAGGAGTTCAAAAAGTCCCTCCACATGCCTGTCACTCATGTTGAAATTTTTGATAAGAAGATACTCATAGGTAATAAATTGTCTGGGCAGTAGAGGAATCTCATCCAATACCGGCATGATCTCACTCAACGGGAATTTTTCGTTAAGAGGAATAAGCTTTGTCCTTTCATCTTCAAAAGGAGAGTGTAGAGAGAGGGCGAGGTTAATCCTGGGGAAAAGTGTGAATTTTTTTAAACCTTTGAGGTAACCCACTGTGGATAAAGTGATCTGTCGGTGTCCCACTCCCAGAATCTGTGGGTCATTTAATATGTAAAGTGACTTTGCGACCTCGTCTGAGTTATGGAGTGGTTCTCCTTGACCCATGAAAACAATACTTGGTTTGAGAGCAGAGGGATTTTTTTCCATCAGCCAACGGCTCGCCACCATGTACTGGCCCACGATTTCACCACCCGTGAGATTTCTTTTGAGTCCCTGAGTTCCTGTGTAGCAAAAGCTGCAGTTCATCCCACAACCGACTTGTGTGGAAAGACAAACAGTGAATCTTTTATGAAAAGGGATTAACACAGTTTCTGCTTCAGCTGAGTCTCTGAATTTTAACAGAAATTTTACAGTTCCATCGTGGGATGTTTGAACAGCAGAAATAGAGGGAAGAGATAAATCAAAATTTCGGTTTATCTGGTCTATGAGCCCTTTTTCAAGGTGACGTTCCCAAATTGTTCTGTCTCCGTAGAGACCCTGGATGAAAAAAGGAAGAACATGCTGGGAATACCCCATCTTGACTATTAAATCAGTCCAGTCAGATTTTGTCATTGAGTAAGCCGAGCACACTTCCATGGGGGAGGAGTATACTTAATCGATTGTTTCTTGTCCTAATAAGTTTGAAATTTCTTCACTGATAGGCCCCTAGGCCGCAAGCTGTGTGCCCTCAGAGTTTTCGCTGAATTTTGGCGGCTGACCACCCTCTAGTGCCTGATAATTTTTAAGCACTCTTTTTTGTAAATAGGTTTCAATCTTTTTTGTCATGAGAGCATTTGTGGTGAACCTAAAGGTCCCTTTTTGACCACTAAAGGTTGTCCACTCTATTTTTCCACTAAAAAATAAAAATTTAGGCACTGTAATTTCAAACTCAGACAGGTCACTGATGAACCACGTATCTGAAGGTTCTGCTTTACTTAACAACTTCACCCAGGTTTTTTTGATGAGACGAATTTTGTCGTTATAAATTTCAAGCTTTGCTGTGGGACCTCGAAGAGTGTAGAAAATCAAGAGAGACCTCCTGTTTGTGGGCCTTCTCTTATCGTTCATCATGGCAAGATATTTAATGAAAAAATAACAAATTGTTTTGTAAAGGTTTGCATCCCAGATATTTTGTAATTTGTAAGAAGATGTTAATTTTTAGCCATTTTTCTCGAGAAATTTTATCGGAGACTCTACTAAATCTAGTTATAAAAACCGTCAAAAAAATGTCGAGACCACTATATATAGTTTTTTTCTTTTCAAATATCAGATCAAACATTAGGCTTAAAAAGAAGACAGATGAAAAAACACCACCACACATCATGAAGAAGGAGTTGGGGTATGACCATGGGACCATTATTAAATCAAACTACCGATCGGTTTGTTCTTTTTCCGATCAAGTATCACGACATTTGGGATATGTACAAAAAGGCCATGGCCAGTTTTTGGACAGCTGAGGAAATCGACCTCTATTCCGACATAAAAGATTGGGAATCTCTGAATGAGCAGGAGCGGCACTACATCTCTCATATCCTGGCCTTTTTTTCTGCTTCAGATGGAATTGTTAATGAAAACCTTGCTCTTCGTTTCTACAACGATGTTCAAATTCCAGAGGCACGTTCTTTTTACGGATTCCAAATTGCTATGGAGAACATTCACGCTGAAACCTATGGTCTTTTAATTGATACCTATATTAAAGATAACGCCAAAAAAAATTACCTCTTTAAGGCGATAGATAATATTCCTTGTATCAAGAAAAAAGCCGATTGGGCCATGAAGTGGATTTATGGAAACGAGTCTTTTGCGGAAAGGTTAGTTGCCTTTGCGGCCATCGAGGGGATTTTCTTTTCTGGTGCCTTCTGCTCCATATTCTGGTTAAAAAAACGCGGATTAATGCCGGGTCTAACTTTTTCCAATGAGCTTATTTCAAGGGATGAAGGACTTCATACAGACTTTGCCTGCCTTCTCTATAAAAACTACATCACCACCAAACCCTCTGACGGAAGAATCCGGGAACTCATCACCGAAGCCGTAGAGATTGAGTGTGAGTTTATTTCTGAGGCCCTACCGGTGTCTTTGATTGGAATGAATGCCGACATGATGAAAGAATACATCAGGTTTGTGGCCGACCGATTAATGCGCTCCCTTGGGTATGGGAACATCTATGAGGGGAAAAATCCTTTTGATTGGATGGAGCTCATCTCCATGCAGGGTAAAACTAATTTTTTTGAAAAACGAGTGGCCGAATATCAAAAGGCCGGAGTCATGAATTCTACAAAAGAGGCAGCTGGTGCTCAGTTTGCTTTTTCTACGGATATGGATTTTTAAGGAGATTTAAAAATGTTTGTTGCTACCAGATCAGGCAAAAGAGAGCCTGTACAATTTGATAAAATCACTCACCGTATTTCCCAGCTCACCTATGGTCTTGATCCAAAGTACGTGGATGCCATACAGGTGGCCAAGAGAACGATTAATGGACTCTTTGATGGAATTACCACTGAGGAGCTGGATAACTTATCTGCAGAAGTTTCTGCTTACATGACATCAGTTCATCCTGATTACTCCCGTTTAGCCGGAAGAATTGCCGTAGCAAACCTTCACCGGTCTACGTCTGATTCTTTTCAGGAAACTTTTGATAAGCTCTATCATTTTAAAAATGAATTCACAGGGGAGCATCAGCCCTTAATCTCCGAAGAGATTTATCTTTTTGCCAAGGAGTGCAGGGATAGGATTTCAACGGAAATTGCTTACTCCCGGGATTTTGAATTTGATTACTTTGGCTACAAAACACTTGAGAAATCCTACCTTCTTAAAGTGAATGGAAAAATTGTTGAGCGACCTCAGCATCTTTTCATGCGCGTGGCCCTTGGGGTGCAAATTGGAAACATTGAGGAGGCGATTAAAACCTATCACCTCATTTCCGAAGGCTGGTTTACCCATGCCTCGCCAACTCTTTTTAATGCCGGCACAAATAAGGCCCAGATGTCCTCATGTTTTCTCGTCGCCATGAAAGATGACTCAATTGAGGGAATTTATGAAACCTTAAAGCAATGTGCACTCATTTCCCAGTCCGCAGGAGGAATTGGATTATCTATTCACAACATTCGTGGCAAAGGCTCCTTTATCAAAGGGACCAATGGAACCTCCAATGGCATCGTTCCCATGCTGAGGGTTTTCAATGATACGGCCAGGTATGTTGACCAAGGAGGAGGAAAGAGGAAAGGAGCCTTTGCGATTTATTTGGAACCTTGGCACGCAGATATTGAAGATTTCCTTGAGCTAAAAAAGAATCATGGAAAAGATGAACTTCGTGCCCGAGATCTTTTTTATGCCCTTTGGGTGAATGACCTCTTTATGAAACGTGTTGAAACTGATGGAGAGTGGTCACTCATGTGCCCGAACAAATCTCCAGGTCTTGCCGATTGCTACGGAAAAAAATTCGAAGAGCTTTATGAAAAGTATGAAAAAGAAGGGCGCGCTCTAAAAACCCTGAAGGCCCGTGATTTGTGGTTTAAGATCATTAATTCTCAGATTGAAACTGGCTCACCTTTTATGCTTTACAAAGATGCAGCCAACGAAAAATCCAATCAAAAAAATCTTGGGACCATTAAGTCTTCAAATCTTTGTACTGAAATTATTCAGTACACCTCAGAAAAAGAAATAGCTGTTTGTAACCTTGCTTCCATTGCTCTTCCTAAATTTGTGATTAACGGAAGTTTTGACCATAAGAAACTTTTTGAAGTGACTTATCAGGTGACAAAAAACTTAAACCGCATCATTGATTTAAATTATTATCCGGTAGAGGAGGCACGTTACTCTAACTTTAAGAATCGTCCCATCGGGATTGGAGTACAGGGACTGGCCGATGCTTTTTTTAAACTTCGCCTCCCTTTTGAATCAGAGTCCGCCCGCCGTTTGAATAAAGAGATTTTTGAAACCATTTATTATGCTTCCCTTTCGGCCTCTAGTGACCTGGCCAAGGAATTTGGGCATTATGATTCCTACGAGGGATCACCTGTCTCACAAAATATTCTTCAACCTGATATGTGGGGAGTCACTCCTTCTGAGCGCTGGGATTGGACAACCTTGAGGGCAAAAATAAAAACTTATGGAGTCAGAAATTCTCTTCTCCTGGCCCCTATGCCCACGGCTTCTACTTCTCAAATTCTTGGTAATAATGAGTGTATTGAACCCGTCACTTCCAATATTTACACCCGCCGTGTTTTATCAGGTGAGTTTGCAGTGGTGAACAAACACCTGGTCAAAGACCTTATCGGTCTTGGGCTCTGGAGCGAGGAAATGAAGGATAGGATTATTGCTCACAATGGTTCCGTTCAATATATTCCTGAAGTTCCAACTGAGTTAAAAGAACTTTATAAAACGGTTTGGGAAATTAAGCAGAAGTCCATTCTTGAAATGGCCGCAGACCGCGGTGCCTATATTGATCAATCCCAATCCTTGAATATCCACATGGAGGATACTAATTTTGGTAAGCTCTCTTCTCTCCATTTTACGGCCTGGAAATTGGGCCTAAAAACAGGGATGTATTACCTTCGTACCCGTCCGGCCGTGGATGCTATTAAATTTACAATTAAAGAAAATGTTAAATCGACTGTAGATCAGCAAGCGGCCATGGTTTGTTCTCTGGATAACCCAGAGGCCTGTGTGAGCTGTGGCAGTTAGGTTTTATCTGTCTCACCCTTTCTCTGGCATGGATGCTGTGAGAAGGGGTGTTTAATTAAAGCGCTCTGAGGTTTATGAAAACAGGAAATGTGGCACAAATCATTGGTGAGACTCCACTCATAAAGATTGAGTCACTGTCTCAATTAACTGGGCAAAATATTTTTGGGAAGGCCGAATTTTTAAACCCTGGCGGAAGTATCAAAGACCGCACGGCCCTTGGGATCATCCTGGAGGCCCAGGAACAAGGAGAGCTTAAACCTGGTTTTACAATCGTGGAGGGCACGGCCGGCAATACTGGAATTGGACTCTCCATTCTAGCAGCTCAATTTGGTTATAAGTCTCTCATTGTGATGCCCAACAATCAATCTGCTGAAAAGTACACCATCCTAAAGGCCCTTGGAGCTGAAGTTATCACTGTGCCCCCTTGTCCCTTTGCAGATCAAAATCACTTCTACCACACGGCCAGAAGAATATCGGAAGAGAGAAGTGACACTTTTTGGGCCAATCAGTTTGAAAATCTTTCTAATTTTAGAATTCATTACAAAACTACAGCTAAAGAAATTTATGAACAACTTAAAGGTAAAGTAGATGCCTTCGTTTCTTCGGCCGGAACTGGCGGAAGCCTTGCGGGAATCTCACGGTACCTTAAAGAAAAAAATCCTAAGACTCATATTCAACTGGCTGACCCCTTTGGTTCTGGACTCCATGAATATGTGAAAACTGGTAAATTCCTCTCCCAAGGCTCTTCCATGACAGAGGGAATAGGGATCATGCGTTTGACGGCAAATTTCAAGGAAGCACTCATTGATGATTCAGTACAGGTCAGTGATCAGGAGATGATCAATATGCTTTATCATCTTGCCAGTCACGATGGCCTTTTAGTGGGCACATCCGCCGCCCTCAATGTCTGTGCCGCGGCCCAATTTGCAAAAAAACAAACCACCAAAGGGATGAACATCGTGACCATCCTCTGTGATGGGGCCATGAGGTATCAGAACAAAGTTTTTAATCCAGATTTTTTAAAAGCTCAGAACATATCAATGACAAATCCTATGACCTTAACAAATTCTTGACCTAAAACACCCAATCTTAAAATTCAATTGAGACATTAGTTTTTAAAATGTTTAGAAACACAATCTTTATCAAGGATGATAATGAGAAAAATTCTAGTTTTATCAATACTAATAGCAGTCAGTGCTTTTGGAAAATCTAATACCGAAAAATTAAAAGCAATTCGTCATCTAGATAAAATCATTTTTGGATCCTGTAATAATCAGCACCAATCTCAGCCTTTGTGGAAGCACATGATTGATGAAAGGGCCGATCTCTTTATTTGGGGAGGTGATAATGTCTACGCAGAAACCACCGATCCTGAAAAAATTCGTAGAGCTTATGAAACTCAGAACCGCCATCCTGACTATCGTTATTTTAAAGACCTTACTCCTCTCATTGGACTCTGGGATGATCATGATTTTGCGTTTGATAATGCGAGAGGAAACTTTAAATTTAAAAAAGAGTCCCAACAGCATCTTCTAGATTTTCTTCAGGAGCCCTTAAATTCACAAAGAAGAATGAAAGAGGGTATTTATACAACTTACTCATTTGGTGAAGGAGATCAAAGTGTTAAAATTATACTTTTGGACAACCGATATTTTAAAGACCTTGACCCTCATGTACCGCTCCTCGGTCAAAAGCAGTGGGAATGGCTTGAAAAAGAGATGATGGAGTCCCAGGCATCACTTCATATTATTGCCTCAGGTTTGAGTATTTTTTCACCAAAGCTTCCTGTCACGGATGAATGGGCCGATTATCCCTCTGAACAAAAAAGGCTTATGGATTTACTAAAGAGGACTAAACTTAAAGCACCTCTTTTTATCTCTGGAGACAAGCATTTTTCCAGCATCTTTATGAATAAAGGTTTCCTTGAATTCATGTCCAGTGGAATGACTCATTCTGTTCCCTCATCAATGCGGGCATTCTTAAAAAAGAGTTACCCGTTCTCCTATTTTGGTCTTTCCTTTGGCCAGATTGAAGTAGAGTGGATGAAAAATAATCCCGTGATTAAATTGATCATAAAAAATTCATCGGGAAAATCTGCACTCAGTAAATCATTCTTATGGGATGGTTTAATATGGAAAGAAAAATAAGAGGCACTCTTTGTGGAGTGCCTCTAAGAATTACGGCCGAAGTTCGTTCAGAGAGGTTCTTTGATTCAAATTTTTATGAAGTAAGAAGTTTCCCAGGATTTCATTACGGATCATGGTAAAAGCTTCAGGCATGGATCCATCGAACTTATTAAAAAACTCTGCACTTGAGGCGAGTTCATTTTCCCACTTGTTTGCATCAAGGGAGGTGAGTTCCTGAAAATTTTCCTCTGTAAAATGAGTAAGACCCTCCCAGTTTAGATCCTCATATTTGGGCATAAGTCCCACTGGCGTTTCAACTGCCTGGGCCTCTCCCATGATTCTTCCAAAGATCCATTCAAGGACACGGGCATTTTCCCCAAAACCAGGCCAGGAAAATTTCCCTTGAGCATTTTTTCGGAACCAGTTGACTCCAAAAATAAGCGGGGCCTTGGAACCAGCATTCTCACCCATCTTTAACCAGTGTTGGAAGTAGGAATCCATGTTGTAGCCACAGAAGGGTAGCATCGCCATGGGATCACGACGAACGACCCCTACGGCACCAGTGGCAGCTGCCGTGGTTTCAGAACCTGTTGTCGCACCAATAAATACCCCGTGTTCCCAACTTTTTGACTGATAAATAAGAGGAATGGTATTAGGTCTACGTCCCCCAAAGATCATGGCCGATATGGGCACCCCTGCAGGGTTTTCCCAGTTCTCGTCGATAGAGGGACACTGGGAAGCCGGGGCCGTGAAGCGGGCATTTGGGTGTGCGGCCTTTCTTCCGCAATCAGGAGTCCACTCCTGTCCCGTCCAATCTGTGAGTTTTGTGGGTGGAGTTTCGGTCATCTCTTCCCACCACACATCACCGTCTTCAGTGAGAGCAACGTTTGTAAAAATAGTGTTGGACCCAAGTGAGTGCATGGCATTAGGGTTTGTTTTAAAACTTGTTCCCGGGGCCACTCCAAAAAAGCCAGCTTCAGGGTTAATCGCCCTGAGTTCTCCATTTGGACCTGGTTTAATCCAGGCGATATCATCTCCAATCGTGGTGATCTTCCATCCCTCCATGGCCTTAGGTGGAATGAGCATGGCGAAGTTTGTTTTACCGCAAGCACTTGGGAAGGCCCCAGTGACGTAGCGTTTTTCACCTTTCGGGGACTCAACTCCAAGGATCAGCATATGTTCGGCAAGCCAGCCTTCATCTCTGGCCATCGTTGAGGCAATTCTTAAAGCAAAGCACTTTTTACCTAGGAGAGCATTTCCACCGTAGCCTGAACCATAGGACCAGATCTCTCGGGTTTCAGGATAGTGAACAATGTATTTTGTCTCTTTGTTACAAGGCCACTTCACATCTTTATTTCCTTCAGTGAGAGGCATACCCACGGAATGAACACATTTAACAAAATGATTTGAATGACCTAGGACCTCCAGGGCACCTGTTCCCATGCGGGTCATGATCTT
>CANHIY010000041.1 GCA_947461175.1 Bacteriovoracaceae bacterium | reverse complement strand
TTGAAAAATCTCCCAACTGTAATTCAGCTTTCCTCTATGCTCGGTTAAGTTTTCTGAAAGAAGAAGAAATACCTACTGACTTAAATAATTTTATTCTTTCCTCAAATTGTTTTAAATATGACGTTAAAAAATCTGGTCAATTCAGTCTGAATGAATTTATTACTGTCATGATTTACTTCGTTTACTATGATACTCAAAGGTCAGTAGAATCAAAAGTGACTGAACTTGAAAAATTTAAAAACCTTCACTATTTAAGTTACTTTTTTTTGGCTTCAATCAAGATTAATCAGCAGAAGTTTGATGAGGCGAATGATTTAATTTTCCAAGTTATAACAACTGCGGATAAAAACTTATCCCATTCCTATGAACCTGTCGTAGCGAAAGTGCTTCTCCCTTACTGTGAAAAAAATAAGTCCCTTAATTGTGAGGAATTTATGAATTATTTTAGTACAAAACCCTTAACTCTTTTTTTTGAGTAGTTCACTTTAACATTTTGTAAAAATGCGATGTCCCAAATCCACTCGAACCCGTCTCTAGATATAAAATTTTCAGTGTTAATAGAGACCAAATTTGGTATAAGTTAGGGGTATAAAAGCCAAGGAAATGTATGAAAAAAGTTGAAATTCATCCCGATGCTGTGGAGCGAGTTAAAAAATTTGTCATTAATGATCCTCAACTCGGTTTCGGTAAGTACGTGGTGCCGATCATGATTCAGGCCGTTTATGATCATGGTGAATGGCAAAGATTTGATTTATTACCATATGGGCCTATTCAACTAGACCCTTGTTCAAAAGTTCTACACTATGGACAGGAGATTTTTGAAGGCATGAAAGTTTTCAGACATCCTGATGATAATATCTACATGTTCCGTCCTGAAATGAATGCGAGACGTTTTAATCAGTCTGCCCACAGGATGGCCATGCCCGAAATTCCTGAGAATCAGTTTATTTCGGCCTGTGAAGTTATTTGTTCGTACTCAAAACACCTTGTACCTAAACGCCTTGGAGAATCTCTGTATTTAAGACCATTCATGATTGCTACAGAAGTGGGTCTTGGGATTAAACCCTCCAAGCAGTTTCTTTTCATCATCGTTGCCTCACCATCTGGCTCATATTTTGCTGGAGACTCTGTAAAAGTATACATCGAACGAGAAGACATTAGGTGCGCTCCAGGAGGAGTAGGGTATGCTAAAACTGGAGGTAATTATGCCGCCAGTCTAAAGTCCTATTCAAAGACTATTAAGCTTGGGTGTGACCAAACCATGTGGCTTGATTCTGTTGAACATAAATACATTGAAGAAATGTCTGGAATGAATTTCTTTGCCGTCATTAACGGAAAAATCGTCACTCCCTCATTAACTGATACCATTCTTGATGGCGTCACAAGAAAATCCATCATTGATATAGCCCGAAGTGAAAATCTTGTGGTTGAGGAAAGAAAAATTTCAATCGACGAAATCCTCTCTGCTATTCATAGCGGCAGTTGTACTGAGGCGTTTGTCTGTGGAACAGCTGCTGTCATAGCTCCCATAGCCTCTTTCATGGATAAAGACTTATCTGTCCATGACCTTCCGGAAGCTAGTGGAAAAATCAGCATGCACCTAAGAGAAAAACTTGTCAGTATCCAGGCCGGAAGATCTGAAGCACCTGAAGGGTGGTTGCATCGAATTGAAAATTTAAGTTTTTAATAAAGAAAAGGGGCCCCCAAAGGGCCCCTTTGTTTTTTAAAGTGATGGTAGGATTTCAAAACAAAGAATAGCAATAAATGTTGGAAATAAAGCACCCTTAAAAAGTCCAAGAGGTGAAATCCCCTCTGACCCAAAAGAATCCTTTAATATTCCATATCCAGCTGGGTTAGGAGCATTGGCAATAACTGTAAGACCTCCACCTGTTACGGCACCGGCCACTAAGAAGTATTTAGCTGAATCAGTTAATTCAACTAAAGATCCTAAATAAGTGAGAGCAGCATTGTCTGTAATTCCCGTCAATGCTGTGGCCCCAAAATAGAGGACCTGATCAGAAAGGCTAGAAATGAGAGGCTGAAGCCACCACTTCTGCTCACTTCCAAGAACAATCAAACCAGCAAGGAAAAATCCGACCATAAGAGATGCTTTCACCTGAACCTCATCCTGAAATTCCTTCGTCACAACAGTAAGACCAAGGAAGAAGAGAAATAGCCCCATAAAGATGACCATGTGATGAGCACTTAAAACAACAAGGGCAAGAAAGACAACATGAGTGAGTGTTAACCACCAAGGAGGAAGCATTTTTTCTGTGTTATCTGAGCGCAGTTGAAAATCACCCTGAAGTTCATTCTTAAACATAAAGGAAATTGTTAAAGCACTGATGATGCAGGAAATAGCTGCCTTGTAACCAAAGTTAAGAAACATATGCCCCATTCCCCAACCCCATTTACCGGCCACCATTAAAACTGGAGGAGCAGCAAAGTGAGAAAGAGTACCGCCAATGGAAACATTCACAAATAACAAACCAATTGTTGCGTATTTAAACTTAGTACTCATTTCTTTTGAGTAAAAGTTTTTCAAAAGAATAATCGCAGTCACAGTCATGGCAGCGGGTTCAGTGATAAAGGAACCAAGAAGAGGTCCCATGACAAGAGCAGTGAAATAGAATGCCATCTTACGAGGCAGAGGTATGAGCTTGGAGATGATGACAATAATTTTTTCAGAGAGTTTAATCACTGGGCGTGTCCCGGCCATGGCCATGATGACAAAGACAAAGCCAGGCTCCGTAAAATTGAGTGACTCCAAGTACTCAACTGGTGCGTGAAAACCATTAACGGCAAGGAGAAAAATCATAAAGACTGCGGCCCACATACCAAAAACCGCCTCAACTTCTGCCATAAAATGCCAAAAGTTCTCACCCATGGAACCTTCTGGGTAGTGATGAGCAATTTTGGCAAATTTACTAACTAAGAACGTGTGAATAATGGCGACAGCAAAAATAACAGTTGCCACAACTTGAACAAGCGTTGGATTCATGTACTCCCCTTTTAGAATCTATATAATTAATAGTCTAAAGGGATTAAAAAATTTTTGGAAAAAATTTAGCCATTTTTACCGATAGAATTGACCGGGCAGGCATCAATTTGCTCCTGACAAAGAGCAATTTCGTCAGGTGTTTGGGGCTGTTTTTTGACGTAGGCATTACCGTTGTCATCTTCAGCAAAAAATTCTGGTGCTCCGGAGTAACAAACATTGCAAGCAATGCACCCTTCTCCCCCATCATCATCGGGATCAGTACAGAAGAAGGGACCTGGAATATTTTTTGGGTGCTTATTTTTTACATTCGCCATAGTGGAATCATTCTAGTTCCAGAAGGGTGATGTATCAAGCCAGAAGAGTCAAATTTGCAATGCGCCATCTTTGACATTCATTCTCATGGCCCGTAACTTTTATAAGTACGAACATAAGGACAAATTGATGAAGGAAGATATTTTAGAAAAGGCCTTGGATTGGAGTAAGAACCCTTACTTTGATGAAAATGACAGACGAGAAATCCGGAACCTTCTTGCTAACCCCGATAAATACAAACTTGAAATCACCGAAAGATTTCATCAAGATCTTGAATTTGGTACGGGTGGTCTTCGTGCCCCTATGGGCATAGGACGTAACAGAATGAATAAGTATAATGTTCGCCGCGCGACTCAAGCCTTGGCCAATAATGTTCTTAAAGATTCAGGGGAAAGAATCGCTGTCATTTCCTATGATTCAAGAAATTTCTCAAAAGAATTTGCCATGGAAGCGGCTGGAGTGTTTGCTGCCAATGGGATTAAAGTTCATATTTTTAGCTCTCTGACCCCGACTCCCATGCTATCATTCGGGGTCCGCTACTTCAAAGCATCCTGTGGAGTCATGATTACAGCTTCTCATAACCCACCCATTTACAACGGCTTTAAGGCTTTTTGGAAAGATGGGGCCCAGGTGGTTCCTCCCACCGACGGGAAAATCATTGATGAGTATAATCGTCTCACCAACTGGGATGACATCAAGTACATCGATTTTAACCTGGCCTTAAGGCAGGGTCTAATTTTTTGGACCGATGAAAAAGTTGATGAGGCTTTTTATGAGATGATTAAAAATAAAGTCATTCAAGACCTAGATCTGTGCAAAAACCATGGGGACAAACTCTCTATCATTTATACTGCCTTACACGGTTCAGCAGAAGTGCCTTGCACAGTGGCTTCTAAAAAAGTTGGGTTTACAAATTTTTATTCTATTCCCGAACAATCAAGGCCTGACGGAAATTTTCCCACCGTAAAATCTCCCAATCCTGAGGATCCCAAGGCCCTCTCCATGGCGGTCGACTACATGATAAAAAATATGGGTGATATCGTCTATGGAACGGATCCCGATGGAGACCGCTTAGGAGTGGTTGTGAATCATCAAGGGGCCCCGGTTATTTTAAATGGAAACCAGATTGGTGCGTTGATGATTTATTATGTTTTTCTAAGGATGGAGGAGAAGCATAAAATCCCTAAAAACCCTTTGGTCATTAAATCCATAGTAACTTCTCCTATCCAAAATGCGATTGTGGAGCATTTTGGTGGAACAGTCTTAGACACTCTGACGGGATTTAAATGGATGGCCGGTCTCATCCGAGAGCTTGAAGAAAAAAATTCTCCTTATCAATTCGTTTTTGCTAGTGAAGAGTCTTTTGGTTATATGCCCCATAAAGAATCCAGAGATAAGGATGGGGTGAGCTCTATGGTGTTAATGTCTGAAGCTGCTCTTTATTTTAAACAAAAGGGTATGACCCTTGTTGATGCATTAGATGAAATTTACAATAAATTCGGATTTTTCTACGAATCTCTTCTTTCTCTGGATTACGAAGGGATTCAAGGTTCAGAAAAAATAAAGCGGATAATGGATTATTTTAGAAAAGAATCAGATCAAGTTATTACTGGAGAAAAGGTTACCATTCGGGAGGATTATTCTGTTTCCCAGTCATTTAATCTTATCAACCAGGAAATTAAAACAATCCATCTTCCTAAGAGTAATGTCATCGGTCTTACATTTTTTAATAATAATAAACTTTTTTTAAGACCATCGGGTACTGAACCTAAAATTAAGTTTTATACCATGGTCAAAGAAACTCATGGTACTCTTGAAGAGAAAAAATCAAATGCTCTTCATAAAGTTAGATTAATTGAAGATAAAATTAGGACAATTTGCGAGAAGGCCTGATGGAAAAAGCGATCGTACTTTTAAGTGGTGGTATGGACTCTGTAGTTTGCGTGGGGGAAGCACTCGCCTCAAAAGCTCAAATATACCTTCTTCACATGAACTATGGACAAAAGACCTCCGAAAGAGAAAAAAAATCATTCATGGATATTGCTCATTTTTATCATGTTCCTGAAAAAAATTTAAAAGTCATCGATATGACTTTTTTACGACAAATTGGTGGCAGCTCATTAACTGACGAAAATATTTCAGTTAAAAATTTTCAAGGTGACTCTCTCCACATTCCTGACTCCTATGTCCCCTTCAGAAACTCTATCATCCTGTCTCTGGCCGTTTCATGGGCAGAAGTTGTTGGTGCTAAGACTCTTTATATTGGTGCAAACCATGAGGACTCTCCCGGCTACCCAGACTGTAGACCTTCTTACTACAGCACTTTTAATCAGCTCATCAAAGAGGGAGCAAAGGCCCAGGACATTAGTATTGTTACTCCAGTTATTCATTTAAAGAAAAAAGAAATTGTAAAACGAGGAATTGAACTAAAAGTACCTTTTAACTTGAGCTGGTCTTGCTATAAAAATTCAGAAACCCCTTGCGGAGTATGTGACTCTTGTGTCATCAGGGCCAGGGGGTTTAGTGAGGCTGAAATAATTGATCCTCTAAGTAACGTTTGATTAAAAATATTTTTGAAAAAAGGAGTCATCATGATGAAGGTTTTTATTTACAGTTTTTGTTTCATTTCACTTGGAGTCTACGCTCAACCCAAAATGAGCTCTAGCATGCCCGCTTCTGCCATGGCGCCCATGAACTTTAAGGATCAAAAAGCAAAAATTTTAGAAAATTTAAATTTTGCCATCTCAAACATGACAAAGCACAGAGAGTGCATCACTGCTGCCAATGAAGAAACAGCTCTTAAGAACTGTATGGAAAAATCAAGAAAGGAAGCTGAAGAGCGCATGAAAAAAATGAACCCAGAGGCTTTCAAGAGAATGCAGACACCTCCAAGTCCTGTCAAACCAACTAAATAATTCGTAAGGAGCATTTTATGAAAATGTTATCTATCTTCATTTGTCTATTTTCTCTTTCTGTATGGGCAGACCACCATGAGGAGAAAGTAGGGAAAACTTTTGAGGAGAAAAAAGCTAAAATGCTGGAGCATTTTGAGAAAAGAATTACTCACCTTAATGAAGGTAAATCTTGTGTTTCATCTGCCACAGATGAAGCTGGTCTTAAAGCCTGTCATCAAAAAATGAAAAGCTCCAGAGAAGAAATGAAGAAAGCATGGAAAGCTAAGAAAATGAAATAATGAATATGAGGGAGGCATACCCTCCCTCATATCTTAGTATAATTGAACAAAGTCACCCTCTGTGACTGAACCACCTGAATGAAGATTACAAACAGCTCCATCTTGACCAAAGTAATCAACCACCTCTAAAGTCCCCTTGACTTCACCTTGGGACATGCCGATCATGGCCCCTGACTCTGGGTCATAAACCTCCTGCCCCTCAGTGATAACTTTTAAAATATCACCTAAGTTAATGCCAGATGTTCTGCCTGCATTGACGTAAATGCGTGTGCCAATAATCTTTGCTACCCTACCCATCCAATCGAGTCTGGATCCTACTTTAGCAATTCTAGGTACAAATTTTCTTACTGCCACTCTCACGGAATATCTCAGAAGATCTTGCCTGTAAGAATAGTTTTCTTCGGCCTCTGAATTAAAAAATCTAAAATTATCGTCAGTAATATTACCATCAAGATTGTCAGTGAATAATTCTTTATTAGAAAGCACATCAAAAACTTTAATTTCAACAATCGACTCAGCAATAGATTTTACTTTTCTTACTAATCCAATTTCATCCGTTTTTTGTCTGACTCTCGCCTCTTTAATTCTCCCAAAGATCACAATGTTTACACCAGATAACTTGGCCTTTCTTGAGAGTTGAGCCAGCTTCACTCCGCCTCCAGCGTAAATTTCCTTAGATGAGCCAAAAATATTTTCGGCCTCTGGGTCAAAGAGAAAATCCCGAGACTTCGATATTTCTCTTCTAAATTCCTCTAATGCTGTGATGGCAAGATCCTCTCCCCCCATGGGAGATTCATTATAAAAAGGAAGAAGGGCTATTTTTTTCCTGATGGGACTAAAATCCGACACACTTGAACCTCTGGGTGTTTGAGGCAGAGGTCTTCTTCTATTGATGGGAGCACAACCTGATATTAATAAAAAGAGCAAGAATGGTATGAAATATATTCTTAATAAATGCATTCTACTATCCTTTAATCTTTCACTCCAAAGAGAGCTTTAAAATGTAGTGGTTGCTATCTGACTCATTAACCACCTTATAGTTATTTGTAGATTTTAACTCCTTTAGTTGTGACAATAAATCCATAAACATTTTTTCCTCACCGCTATAAGTACAGATCACTTGTGCTTCATGTGCATTAAAGAACTCCAGCTCAACATTCTGAATTCCAAAGTTCTTGATTAAACCCATCAGGCTAATCACGTCCAGCATCTGTCTGTGGCCTCTCACAAGGATGCGCTTTATTTCCTTAGGTTCTGAATTTTCCTGAAGTTTTAAGTATTGAGGGTTTTTGATGATTCTATTGATGGAATCAAGGGCCGCGCGGTAGACAAAAGTTGCAAGTGCTGAGTTGAGTTCTTTTTGAGATAGACCTCTCCATGTTCTTTTCTCAAGAAAAATTTGAAATGCCTCACGGATCATTTTAGTCTTTCTGTCAAGTAATACTGCACTACCTTCCCATTCATACGTGAATTCATTAATTTTGAGATCAGAAGAGACTTTCCTTATATTTATAGAAATCTTAAGCCAATGAGGATTGAAATCATCTTCCTGAACTGACTTCTCGCCAGAAATTGGAGTCTGAATCCATTCATAGAATTTCTTACAATCCTCGCTACAAACCCCTATCAGATCTTTATCTTTTTGATGATGGTCCCTCACCCACTTTATCCATGAATTTAAGACCGAATCAGTGAAAAAATTTTTATGCTTTAGACCTAGTTCTTCCCAGCTAAAGGAGACAGTATTAAATTCAGCTACCATAACGATCTGCGGTTTAATCTCAACTGAAGATGTGGCCTTCATTTCGCTGGCAAATAAGATTAAGGGATAGAGAAAGAAAACCAAAAAAAATATTTTCACTGTCTTATTTCTTCAATTTTTCCATCAACAATAAAAGAAACAGAATTTGAATTCAATAATTCATTAATTTTTGAGGCCATCTGTGGAGAAGGACTCACTAAAAAATTATCATCAAGACTCATCCTTGCCCGCCCTTCATTTGTTTCAAAAATAAAATGAATAGGCACTGATCCTCGATAGCTCAAAAGAATCTGCTTCATTTGTGATAATGAGTACTGATGTAAATTTTTAAGAGGTACGTTGACTCTGACAGAAGTCACACGATCTTCGGATTCATCAGCAAGTAAGCTTACCTTGGTTGGAAAAAACTTTTTGACCTCTTCACTTAGATTAACATATCCGGACATGATGAGTGGTTCGCCCATAGTTAAGAAATGCTGATATTCAGAAAAGATTTTTGGAAAAAATAAACACTCTATTTTACCATGAAGATCCTCAAAGGTAACAAAGGCCATTTTATCGCCTTTTTTTGTGAGGATCACTTTAGACTCAGAAATCATTCCAGCAATAACAACACTTCTTTTGGATGGGTCATGCTCATCACCCATTTTGGGATTGTAACCCTCAGGTTTTGAAACTGTAGGGAGTTCCTGCACCTGAGAGAGGTTCATGGATGTTAACTTGTTCATAATATCTTTGAACCTGGTCAGAGGATGTCCAGAAACGTAGATACCAAGTAACTCAGCTTCAATAGAGAGCTTTTGCTTTTCATCAAACTCCGGAGACTCTGAAATGTGTAGAACATCTTCAGAATTATTACCCCCATCCCCCAAATCAAATAAGGACGTTTGTCCCAAAAGCTTTTCTTCCTGTTTTTTTTCAGCGAATGCAACAATAAATTCCATATTCTCAATGAGAGTTTTTCTATTGTACTTTTCACAGGCATCAAAGGCACCTACTTTAATCAGTGCTTCCATCACCCTCTTATTAACAGACCGGTGATTGATTCTTTCACAAAAATCAACAAACCCCTTGAATGCTCCGTTTTCAGTTCTCTCTCTCACAATATCTTCAACAGCAGATTCCCCCACACCCTTAACTGCACCAAGACCAAACCGAATGGTGTTGCCAATAACATTGAATAGCCACAGGGATTCATTGACGTCAGGAGGGAGAATATCTATATCAAATTCTTTCGCCTCCTCAATATAAGAAGTGATTTTATCTTTATTGTTTATTTCAGTACCAAGAAGGGCCGCAAAGAATTGAGCTGGATAATATCTTTTTAAAAAAGCAGTCTGATAGGCAACCACAGAGTAGGCAACGGCATGAGATTTATTAAATCCATATTCTGCAAATTTCTCCATAAGGTCAAAAAGGGAAATGGCCTTATCTTCATTAAATCCTCGCTCTATAGCACCTTTACGGAAAATCTCCTTATGCATGGCCATTTCTTCGGCTTTCTTTTTCCCCATGGCACGACGGAGCATATCTGCCTGTCCAAGAGAGTAACCTGCAACAACCCTTGCGATGTTCATCACTTGTTCCTGATAAACAATAATCCCGTAGGTATCCTTTAAGACAGGTTTTAATTCCTCAAAAGTATAAATCTCTGGCTTTTGTCCATGTTTAACTTCCGCAAACTCTAGGTGCATTCCAGATCCCATGGGGCCTGGACGGTAGAGAGCATTAATGGCCGTAATGTCATCAATGGAATCTGGTTTAATTCTTTTACATAGATCCTGCATCCCACTGGATTCAAGCTGAAAAACTCCAACTGTCTTTCCCTCGGAGATGAGCTTGTAAACGGATTTATCAAAGTAATCAATGGATTCAATATCAAAAGTAGGATGAAAATCCCTTTGAATAAATTTTGAGGCATTAGAAATCACAGTTAAGGTTTTTAATCCCAGAAAATCAAATTTCACCAATCCGATTTTTTCAGAAAAATCTTTATCAAACTGAACAACTTGTTCCCCTTTGGCCCCTTTGAAAAGTGGACAGTAGGTCACCAGTGGTTCGTTAGTAATAATAACCCCTGCCGCATGGATTCCTGCATGACGGTTTAGCCCTTCAAGTCGCTTTGAAATTTGAAGAATTCTTCTAATTTTTGGATCATTATCTTCAAGCTCTTTTAATTTTGGCTCTTTATCTATGGCATCCTGTAGTTCGATACCAAGTTCTTCAGGCACAAGCTTAGCAAGAGCATCTGCTTCAGCATAAGGAAGAGCAAAGACCCTGGAGACATCCCTTAGAACAGCTTTGGCCGAAAGAGTTCCAAAGGTAATAATCTGCCCAACTCGCTCTTCTCCGTATTTTTTTGTAACGTACTCAATAACTTCCTGTCTTCTGTCCTGACAAAAATCAATATCAAAGTCAGGCATTGAAATACGTTCAGGATTTATAAAACGCTCAAAAAGAAGATTAAAGGGAATAGGATCCACGTTTGTGATTTTTAAAGCGTAGGCCACAATTGATCCAGCACCGGATCCTCTGCCCGGTCCCACCGGAATTCCATTGGCCTTAGACCACTGGATAAAATCAGATACGATAAGAAAATAACCGGTAAAACCCATCTGCTTGATTAAACCAACTTCTACATCAAGCCGCTCAAGGTATTGGGGTTTTATTTGAGTTTCCCAATTTGATTTTTCCCGCAAATGCTTAAAATGGGGCCCCTCAAACCGCTCGATGAGACCTTCCATTGAAAGTCTTGCAAAATATTCATCCTCTGTTTCCTGGGTTTTAATTTCAAACTTAGGAAGAAGATAAATTTGCTTGCCTTTCTCATCTTGCCAGCGGATCTCAAGATTACAGGCATCAGCGATTTTTAGAGTGTTGTCACAGGCCTCAGGTATGTAATGAAAAGCCTCCCTCATCTCCTGAGCAGACTTAAAATAAAACTCTGTCGTACTAAGCTTCATGCGCTTTTCATCCTCAAACGTTTTTCCCGTTTGAACACACATGAGAACTTCTTGAGCAGCTGCATCTTCTCTCGTCAGATAATGACAGTCATTGGTTGCAACCAGTGGAATAGAATGCTCTTTTGCAAAAGTAATAATCTTTTTATTGACATCAACTTGCTCTGGGATGCCGTTTTCCTGAATCTCAAGATAAAAATCATCCTTGTAAACTTCTCTAAATTTCATTGCGGCCTGAAAGGCCCTCTCATCCTGACCAGTAAAAAGGTTGTAACCGACTTCACCTTTCAAGCATGCAGTCGTTGCAATAATTCCTTCAGAGAATTCTCTTAAAAGCTCCATATCGGCCCGGGGTTTGTAATAAAATCCCTCCTGGTAAGCCTTTGAAAGAAGCTTACAAAGATTTCTGTACCCTGTGAGATTTTTACAAAGAAGTATGAGATGGTGAATCTGGTGTTTTCCTTCTACTTCATCCTGAGAATCAAGAGTTTTTAAATTTTTAGGTGCACGACGGTCGTGCCTGGAACCAGGGGTGAAATAAATCTCAGAACCAAGAATCGGTTTAATTCCTGAAGACAAGGCCCTGGTATAAAAATCAATGCCACCAAACATATTTCCATGGTCAGTACATGCAATTGCAGGCATTTCAAATTCTTTTGCCTTTTTAAAGAGGTCACCTAACCTAATCGCACCATCAAGTAATGAATACTGAGAGTGAAGATGAAGATGAGTAAAGCTATCTTTACGGGTATTAAAAAAATCACTCCCGATAAAGGGGTTTTTCATATTGGAGGTCCTGATGAAAAAGGAATTATGGTTTTTTAAAGCTAATCATTTTTAGGATCAAAAGACAAAATTATGACTCTGCATCTAAATAGTATTCAGTGAATTCTAGAGGCATTAAAACGCTATGCACAGTAAAAAACAAAAAGGAACTCCCTCTCATCAAAAAAATCTTCAAAAAATAGCCTGATCAGGATAGGAAAGCAGTGCTTATAAAGGAGTGGAAAATGGTACTCAGAGGAGAAGATCTTAGAGAGGCCCAAAACCTTTTGGAAACTATTAAATTTATCCATCAAAAAGGCTGGTCCCCTGCTACTTCAACGAATTATTCCATCAGGTCAATCCATAAGAATATCATCATCTCACGCTCTGGAGTGGATAAGGGTGAGTTTGAATTAAAAGATTTTTTAATGATTGATTCAGACGGACGTATATTACCAGAATTTTCACATCCTGGAGTTAAATCGTCTGCAGAAACGGAAATTCATACAGCTCTTTATAAAAAATTTCCCGAAGTAAACTGCGTCCTCCACACTCATTCCGTCCTTGGTACTGTTCTTTCAAGTTACTTCGGCGATCAAAAATCTTTAATTTTTGAAAACCTTGAGATCCTCAAAGGCCTTGAAGGAAACAGAACTCATGAACTGAGTGAAGATCTTCCTATTGTCAATAATTCCCAGGACATGCAGGAAATTTTGAGGGAGATGGAAGACAGATTCAATGACAGGACTCATGGTTTTCTCATTAGAGGACACGGACTCTATACATGGGGAAAGGATATTGCCACTGCGAAAAGGCATATCGAAACTTTTGAATTTTTATTTGAGTATCAATACTTAATGAGGAGAATCTGATGGCCGTTCTAACGTTATTTGAATCACAAGAAAAAGAAATCCGAGATCCTCTTGAAATAAGAAGTTTTATGAACCAACGGGGAATCATCTTTGAACAATGGGAGGCCTCAATCCCCCTGAATAACAATGATTCTCAGGAGACAATTCTTAAGGCATTTCACCACAAACTAGATCCATATATGAAAGCACATGGGTACCTATCGGCAGATGTCATCAATGTTCACCAAGGGACTCCTAACATTGAAGCCTTAAGAAATAAATTTCTTTCTGAACATACTCACTCTGAAGATGAGGTGAGATTTTTTGTGGATGGAGAAGGCCAGTTCTACTTCCACCTATCAGAAAACAACGAGGTATTCAGATTACTTTGCGAGAAGGGAGATTTTATATCAGTTCCTAAAGGGGTTACTCATTGGTTTGACCTTGCTCCAAAGTACTATGTAAAGGCAATAAGAGTTTTCCAATCCCAAGAAGGCTGGGTTGCAAATTATACAAATTCCGGCATAGAAAAGAAGTACCTCCTATGACAAAACTCTTTCTCTTCGATATAGAAGGAACCACCACAGACATCCATTTTGTTCATAAAGTTTTATTCCCCTATAGTGAAAAGAGGATGAGGGATTTCATACTTCTCCACAAAGATGATCCAAAAATATCAGAGGCGATTAAAAATGTTCAAGATACTGTCTTTGAGGAGGAGCAAAAAAAACTCACTCTCGATGAAATCATCGATAAACTTATTGCCTGGATTCACTCAGATAGGAAACACTCTGCCTTAAAAGAAATCCAAGGTCATATTTGGGATCTTGGATACTCAAAAAACGATTTTAAAGGACACGTCTATGAAGATGTTCATCCTTTTTTTAGGAGCATTCTAAATAGTGGAAAAAAAATTGCCATCTATTCCTCTGGATCAGTTCATGCTCAAAAATTGATTTTTGGCTACTCCGAAGCAGGAGATCTTACGCCTTTAATTTCTTATTATTTTGATACAAAAATTGGTGGTAAAAGAGAAAGTACATCCTATTCAAATATTGCCCATGCCGTAAAATTATCTCCCTCGGAAATACACTTTTTTTCTGACATACCTGAAGAACTTTCAGCGGCTAAGTCTGCCGGCCTTAAAGTTACTCAGGTTTTAAGACCCGGCACAAAGTCTTCATTATTTCCTTCAATCGAATCGTTTGAAGAACTTTATCCATAGGTATACTGATTGCACTTGAATTTCTAAGTTATATGTTAAATGGCGATTATTTTTTTACTTTTCCACACTTGGTTTCAACACTTACACAGGCCCGGCTAAAGATTATTGTCGTCCACCAGGTTTCAGTCATGTGAGATTGTAAAAGATAATCTTGCCCAGGGCACAAAGTACGAACAAGAAAAGGTAAGGTCTCATTTTTTTCTTTTTCAGCATTTGAAAAAAATAACCACTGATTAAAACAGGATTTTAAATAATCACTTCCCTCTGGAAGTAGCTGCATAAGAGTCACCGGACGCTCATAGCTTTCTTTGTTGAAATCAATTTTTCGGATGACGTCGTAGTCAGAATATTTTTGAGTACAGGAACTAAGAAGGAAAAGAATAAATAAGTATTTCATAGAGTTTAATTATTACCATATTGATGAATGAGTGACTACGGCCCTTAACCCTGAAATTTCAGGGTTAAGGCATAAACTACTCCCACTCGATGGTGCCGGGGGGCTTTGAAGTGCAGTCATACACCACTCGTGTGACACCTTTGACTTCATTGCATATTCTCGAGGAAACTCTATTTAAAAATGACCAGGGAAGCTCTGTGACTGACGCCGTCATCCCATCTTGAGAATCAACCATTCTCAAAGCGATCACTTCTTCGTAGACACGCCCATCACCTTTCACACCTACTGTTTGAACAGGTAACAAGACCGTGAACGCCTGCCAGGTTGAATCATAAAGGCGTTGAACTTTTAATTCCTCAAAAAGAATCTGATCCGATTCCTGAACTTTACGGATTGAATCTGGAGTAAGTTCTCCCAAAACTCTCACCCCAATGCCAGGACCAGGAAAGGGATGCCTATAAACCCATTCGTAATTTAATCCTAACTCCAAACCCATGGCACGAACTTCGTCTTTAAAAAGAAACTTTAAAGGCTCTAAAAGCTTTAACTGCATTCGCTCCGGAAGACCACCCACATTATGATGAGATTTAATGGTCACCGATTTTCCACCCTTCTTGTGAGGTGAAATAGACTCAATAACATCAGGGTAAAGAGTTCCCTGTAAAAGATAGTCAAATTTTAACTGATGGTCTCTTTCAAAGTCTTGAACCTTCTTCTCGAAAACATCAATAAAAGTCTTTCCGATAACTTTTCTTTTGGATTCAGGATCTTTCACACCCTTAAGCTCCTTTAGAAATAATTCAGAGACGTTCAGAATCTCAATATTCAAAGATGTTTTTTCTTTTAGAAGTTCTATGTGATTAAGATCCTGAGGTCGAAGAAGACCATGATTAACAAAAAAACAGTAGAGATTTTCACCCATAATCTTTTGAGTTAATGTCGCCGCCACAAGTGAATCCACTCCACCAGAGAAAGCACACAAAACTTTGGAATTCTTAATAGCCCTTACCTCCTCAAAACAAGTTTCAAGCATTGTTTTTGAGGACCAGTCTGATTTTAGCTTAGCAATATCTTGAAAAAAATAATTTAAAATATCCTTTCCATGAATTGTATGATGGACTTCTGGATGAAACTGAAGACCAAGAATCGGCTTTGTCTCATGTTTTATACCGGCAGTTAATCCATTTTCAGACTCTAAGATAAGTTTAAATTTTTCAGGCAACTTCGAAACATGATCCGAGTGGCTCATCCACACACTAGTTTCTGATGGAAGTCCTGGTACAGATTGTCCATGAGTGAGCTTTATTTTTGCTAAACCATACTCTCCCTGAACTCCTCTCTCAACTTTACCACCAAAAAAGTGACCAAGAATTTGCATCCCATAACAAATCCCTAAAATGGGTAAATCATTTTTTAAAAAGAAGGGTGAATAATCAGTTTTATCCTCGAAAACACTCTGAGGTCCACCTGAGAGAATAAGTGCTTTGGGTGTTTCATTTACTAACCGCTCAAGAGCGTCTTCTAAAGTCATGATTTCAGATGTGAAACCAAGTTCACGGGATTTTCGTGTAATGAGCTGAGTGTATTGAGAACCAAAATCAACAATCCAGATTGAAGTTTTCATCTGTTAAACCTGCCGATAATTAGGAGCTTCTTTAGTAATAATGACGTCGTGTGGGTGAGATTCCTTAAGTGAAGCTGAAGTGATTTTTATAAACCGTGCCCTCTCTTTCATTTCTTTTATGGTCGAAGCTCCCACATACCCCATGCCCGAGCGTACACCCCCTACAAGATGAAATAAGTTTGTTGCCAAGGAGCCCCGGTACGGAACTTGACCTTCAATGCCCTCTGGAACAAGCTTAGAAACCTCCTCTACTGCACTCTGGCCGTAGCGGTCTTTTGATCCTTTTTCCATGGCCCCCAGAGATCCCATCCCTCTATACATCTTGTAAGCACGTCCCTGATAAAGCACCATCTCACCCGGGGCCTCATCGGTACCAGCAAACAATGAACCAATCATGACACAGGATGCTCCCCCGGCCAGGGCCTTCACTATATCTCCTGAATACTTTATTCCTCCATCTGCAATAAAAGGTATGTCAGCTCCATCACAAATCTTTTTGCAATCAAAAATTGCCTGCATTTGTGGAACACCAATTCCAGCAATCACTCTGGTGGTGCAAATAGAGCCAGGCCCAATTCCAACCTTGATTCCATCAACTCCGGCCGCTATGAGATCCTCACAAGCTTTAGCTGTTGCCACATTTCCAGCGATGACATCAACTTTAGCATTCATTTTTTTGATGGTTTTTACCATCTCAATCACTCCTTTTGAGTGACCATGAGCAGTGTCTATGACAATGGCATCCACCTGAGCCCTTATCAATGCCTCCACACGTTTGATCTCTTTGTCAGACACTCCACATGCGGCGGCAACTCTGAGTCTTCCATACTGATCTTTATTAGAATTGGGATAAGCGATCGTCTTCTCAATATCTTTAATAGTGATAAGACCACAAAGTTTTCCGTCACTCTTCACAACCGGAAGTTTTTCCACTCTGTGAAGTTGAAGTATGTCCTTCGCCTTTGAAAAACTAGTTCCCTCAGGCGCGGTAACTAATTTTTCAGAAGTCATAACTTCTTTAACTTTTTTTGAATGATCGGAAACAAATCGAAGGTCTCTGTTGGTAATAATGCCCACCAGTTTCTTCTGAGAATCTACGACAGGAAAACCAGATATCTTATATTTTTTCATGAGTTCATAGAGGTCTGAAATTTTTTGATCAGGCGTAACCGTAAATGGATCTAGAATCATACCAGACTCGTATTTTTTTACTTTTTCTACTTCAAAGGCTTGTTCTTCAGGAGTTAAATTTTTATGGATAACACCTATCCCTCCCTCTTGTGCCATAACTATGGCTGTCCTTGATTCTGTCACAGTGTCCATTGCACTTGAGGCAATTGGAATGTTCATTTGAATATTTTTTGAAAATCTGGTTTTGAGTTCAACCTCAGTGGGTAGGACCTCAGAATAATTTGGAACAATTAACACATCATCATAAGTAAGAGCAGACTCTTGAGTATAAAACATAAGCTATCCTTTGATAAAAAAAGGATAGCCTATCTGGATTAAATTTGTAGAGGGAACTATATTCTCAGAACATATCCTAAATTCTTGAGTGTTTTAATATGTGTGGAAAAAGGCCTGAGTTTTCTCCTTAGATTAGAAAAATGTGTATCGAGATTGTTAATTTCCACATGCACATCTTTCCATAGCATATTTATCAGGTCATCTTTATGAATAACTCTGTTTGGATTTTGAGATAGGACCAGAAGTAATTGATATTCTTTTGGCGTAAGTCTTACAGTTTGATTATTGAGAATGACCTGATGCCCATCCAGATCAATGGTGAGGTCCTTAAATTTAATCATTTTATTATTTTGAAGGTTTCGTTTAGACAAGTTAATCCTGTTCTTAATTCTTGCTATTAACTCCTCCGTCTGGACTGGCTTAAGAAGAAAGTCATCCGCACCAATCTCCAGGCCTTTTACTCTAGCATCTAGATTAAGGTCCCCCGTTAGGAAAAGAACGGGAAGATTTTGTTTTGCCCTTTTAACCTCCTCATAAACCTGAAACCCATCTTTTCCTGGAATGTGTAAGTCTAAAAGGATGGCATCAGTGTTGTGGTTCCTGATAAAATCCAGACCACTATCTGGTTCGAGGAATGATTCCACAGCAAAAGAGTCCGATAAAGTACTAGATAAGACTTCTAGCAAGTCTTTGTTGTCATCAATAATTGTAATATGCATTCTTTGTTTCTCCATGTCCCGAATATTAAGACATGTACAGGTAGAACTAAAACTCAAGATATCTTAAATCTTTCTTTGAATCTTAAATGCCTGAAAATTCAAGTGTGAGGGGTATAGTTGAAAATTAATAACTTTTTAATTCATCAATCAAGTTCCCAAGTTCTTTTGAATACTTGGGCTGTTGCGCTTCATGTTTCTTAAGGCTCATCTCAAACTCAGGATCATTTGTGATGATACCTGTGGGTTTCTTTTCTTCAACGGAGGCCCCTATAACTTTAATAGATGCCGGTGTTCTCACAGGCCTTGATGGGGGCTGAGGCTTTTTCCAGGCCGAACCATAAATTTTAATCTTAACTTTGGTAGGAGTTCTTTTTTTATTCACTATTTTTTTGTAATAATTGTGGGCAATACCTTGCTCTACCGAAGCAGGTTTACGATGAGTGGTTAGATAGATGATCTCACCTTTTTTAATGGCAGGTGCTTCTTTTATTTCAGTTGGTAATGTTGCTGGTTCTTTTTTAACAGTTACTTCCTTGGGCTTCGGTTCAGAAACAGAGGCAAGACTTCTTGCAGCAGATTTAGGTACCACATTTTTTTTACCAAAAATTTTCTCTGGCAATTGATTAAACTCAGAAAGAGTACTTTCAAGAGACTGGAGTCCAACTTTTGTGGGGCTTCTTGGCATGCCATTATCAACATCAGGATCAATAAAAGAAAATGATCCTGCTGGGATTTGATACTTAATTTCCTTATTTAAAATATTAGAAACTTCAACTTCACCATTGACCACAAAATACTGGCTACGGTTTGTGGTCTGGTCAAAAGTAACGATGAACTCACCTTTGGAAAAGTCAACCTGTCCATTTGCCGTCGTAACGGATAGGGGATATTTTGAGGTCATTGATTTGATCCATGACTTTCCTTTTTTTAATTGAATCGACTTATTAAATAACTTTAAATGAGATCCTCCTGTAGAGTGATAACTCGTGTTGTAATAATCATTTAAGGTAAGGGCAGCACCTTCCTCCACAAGAACTTCAGAGTACTCATCAATTTGCTGATCCTTTTTGATAGTCTTCGTTTTACCTAGTTTATTCACAACAAACGCTGTTCCTGAAACGTCAACGACCTGAGCAACTGGCCGTGCTGAGGCAGAAAAAGAAATGATCAAAAATAAAAGACTACTGCTTAATCTTTTCAGTGATGTTTTCATAGTACCTACTTAAAATTTTCCACTCATCAGTGTTTCGGTATTTAACTCGAAATTCCTCCACCGTGGTGGCAAATTTCTTGTGGTCTCCCTGGTTATACTGAGACAACGCAAGCCAAAGCTTAGCGCCCCTATAAAATTCAGACTTAGGGTATTCAGTCACTAACCGGGAAAGATACTTTTCTGACCAGTCATATCTTTTCCCTGTTTCAAATGCGGCAACACCCGCACCAAAAAGGACTCTATCACTTACAAGATTGTGTTGCGGGAATCTATGTATCAGTTCGTGATAAAACTGAGCAGATTTTTCATAATTTTTAAAATGAAATTCTTTCTCACCTATCGCAAGAAGCTTTTCAGGTGTCCACTTGTACACATCAAAATTTACAAGATCATTTGTTTCTATTTTGGGAATACTGGCAATACTTCTTTCAGGCCCCTGATCTTTAATTTGATTTTTTATTTGGTGCTGTACACTTAAGTACTTACGTTCTGACTCAAGTTTTGAAATCATGTACTTTAAGTCAGAGATCTCTTTTTCTAAAAGTCTGTTTTTCTTTGCCAGGATGAGGGCCTTTTTCTCAAATTGCGCCTGAATTTCTAACTTGGCGGAAATGGATTTTTTGAGTCCTCCCCATTTCCATGCGGAAAACACATAAGCACTGGTGAGTAAGATTAAAACTAAAAAAAGCTTCATGATCCTTTCCCTAATTGAGAGACCAGACTCTCCATATATCGGATTTTCAAGAATATTCTTTAACTAAAGAAATATTGAAGAAAGTCCGATAACACTCTCTAAGAGGGCTAACTATGCCATTTCCTATGATGCTGATTGGATTTGTTCTCTACTCATCACTTATCTTTTCACAAGATAGAAGACCCGCTGTAGAGGACTTTCTTGGAATTGAAATAGAAGAATCTAAGGTAACCCCATATGGCGATGAAACTCTTTTTAACCTTGAACAAGATGTGGGAAAAATTCAGTCCCCCAATCGTAAAAAAGCTTCCCTTGGAAACTTCAGTTCCCAGAAAAAAGTAATTGACCCCCTTACTTTTTTAGGAATTTCAATCACCCTCGGATTACCTTTCATGGTCTGGTTTATGGTGATGTCTCATCTGAGAAAAAAAGCACACCGGGAAAATGCAAACAACATAGAAATCCTGGAGAATTACAGAAAGAACCGAGAAAAGAAAAACGAAGAAAGCTTAAAAAAAGCCTCTTAGATTTTTTTCCACACTCCGCCCCCTATATACTTCATAATTCTTTGGATATTGTTGAATTCAACACTTACTTCACGAATTCCGTCTTTATCAATGTCCCAAACATTAACCGTGTAGGTCCGCCGCCAATATTGCTCTCTTTGGCTCTCCCTTTCGTGAAAGAAGTGAGGTCCCTCAGTTAAGTGGATGTTGGATAAATTATTTTTTTCATATGTTAAAATAAAAATTCTTCCAGTTGATTCAAATTTTTTTCCAGAGATGACACCTTCATCCATAAAAAGAATGAGTGCCTTAACATCTGGTGAGAGGCTAACAAATTTTATTTTATATAGATAACTACCGGTTCCTGCTGCAAAAACTTTTCCTTCAAAAAGTTTGTTACCCGATGAATTTCTTATCTCGATCCAGTCTACTCCGTCTCTTTTCTGAGGTTCTATGATTTCCTCAATCTTGTCATCGTCTAGGTCAATTCGATATGAATTTCCAGTCACTTTAAAATGAATTTTTTGTGCTTCTTGGGGCACATCTTTTTTTACCATGTCTCCTGAGAACATTTTTCGAAAATAACGCTCATCCTGGGCCCAGAGGATGTTCCATGAAAAAAGAAATATGAGGAGAATTGAACAATAATTGGACATGACTCCATTGTAACTTAAACTTCCCTTTGTTAGTATTCCTTGTCGAAAGGAAGGTTTTACATGATTATTTCACTCGGTTTTATCCGTTCCAGCAGCCAAATTTACATCAAGGAGCTCAATTGGTTACAAAATTCCATGACCTCCAAAATAGTGGACTTAACGGATCTTCCCGATCAAAACCTTCAGGGTTTGTTTATTCAGGAAGATGAACACTTCGGTCCTTACCTGAATTTGCTTGAAAAAGAAAAATCTCACTACCCCATACTTAACGCCAAGAACGATCAATTGGATCTCAATACCTTTGAACAGTTAAATGAAAATGGATTTAAGGACCTCTATCTAAAGATTCTTAATCGATGGTCCCTCCACCAAAATTTTACTTCAATTGAAAATTTATGGGTGGTCACTCATCATTTTCGTGAACTCTGGAAAAAAGACCGAATTAGTTTTTTTGAAGAGTTCTGGTACTGGATAAAAAGAAATCTAGGGACTGTAGAACTCTCAATTATTTTCAATGATGTAATTTCTTCAGAAGAAAAAGATGAAAATAATGAAAAGAAAGATCGACCCAAATTAACCCAATCAGTAATCTCCGGTTCAAAAAAAGCTAACTTTTCTCAGGGAACAAATAAAGAAAAAGAACTCATGCACTCCTATGTAGAGAATTTTCATGATGTTTTTGAAGTAACTGAATTCAATTCCATGAAAGGTCAGTTTGTAGCAACAGCTCAAATTGAAAGAAGCCCCATTTTATTAATGGCAAGA
>CANHIY010000040.1 GCA_947461175.1 Bacteriovoracaceae bacterium | reverse complement strand
TGTTAAAGGATTGAATTTACTAGATGATCCTAAAAAATCATCCTCCCATACTTTGTCCAAAATCAGCTCTTCATCAGAATTTTCTTCAGAAGAACTTAAATCGATTACAGAAGCGTTATTGGAAAATCTTAAAAATGCCATTAGCCCGAATAAGTACCATGCTTACTTTGCAAACTCATTCACCGTCTCATCCATTAGAGACAGTGTCGTTGAAGTTATGGTCACTACCAATTTTATAAAAAAGGTTATCGAATCTAAATATATAGAAACTGTGAACCAGTCACTTTATGAAATTTTAGGAAAAAATTATAAAATAGAGATTCAAGTTTTAGGAATAGGTAATCAACCAAATTATAAACTATCAGATCCTTTGGAATCCCCTCTTCCAATTAAAAATACACTTGCTAAAAAAAACGATCTCACAAAATCAACTTCCTTTTTTATAGAAAATCTAGAACCAACTAAAGATGATCTCTATAAAGCAATAGACTCAAAAGTAATTGAACATCAAACAAGTACCAACCCAATCCAGATTGATCTGAATAAAACTTTTGCTAACTTTATCATAGGTCCATCAAATAACATTGCCCATGCTCTGGCATATTCTGTTGCAAAAGAACCTGGAAAAACCTATTCAGCTCTTTATATCTATGGAAATTCTGGATTAGGAAAAACACATCTAATTCATGCCATCGCAAACCATGTACAAACCAATAAACCAAGCACCCGTATCTGTCTTACATCAGCTAATCGGTTTATGAATGAGATGGTAGAATCAATTAAAAAAAACCAGTCTTTTGATTTCAAAAAGTATTACACAGAAAATATCGACATACTCATCGTAGATGATATTCATGAATTAAAAAATAAAACAGCTACACAGGAAATGTTTTTCCACATCTTTAATGAACTTGTCAGTAAGGGAAAACAACTTGTTTTCACATCAGATAAGACCCCAAAGGAAATTGACGGAATTGAAGACCGGATTCGAACTCGCTTATCTTCAGCACTGCCTGTAGAAATCCAGCAACCTGATTTTGAAACTCGTATAGCAATTCTTAAAAAGAAGGCAATAGAGAAAGATATTTATCTTAGCGATGATGTTGTGAACCTTATTGCTAAATGCATCAAAAGCAATATTCGTGAACTCGAGGGTTGCCTAATTAAACTTGGTGCAATTACCTCAATCTTAAAAGTGGACATAGATCTTGAGGTAGCAAAAGAACATCTAAAGTTAAATGAAGAGCTGGAAAATCAAAAAAATATCACTATAGATATGATTACTAAGACCGTAGCAAATTATTTTAAAATTCCTGTTGGAGATATCAGAGGGAAGGCCAAAACCAAAGAGGTTGCTCTTGCCCGGCAAATTGCCATGTATATGGTAAGTCAAATGTTGAGACCTACCCTTAAAGATAATGGCCATTACTTCTCAGGAAGGGATCACACCACCGTACTACATGCCATAAAAACTATTAGCGATAAAATCAAAATAGACAATAGACTAGCGCAACAAGTTCTAGATATAGAAAAACAACTCTAAACAAAAAAACACTCACGATAAATAAAGTTCAAAGTTATCCACAGAAAAATGTGGATAACTTTATCCAAAAATGTGGGGCCTTTGTGGATGGCCGACTACTCAACCCCTGGGCCGACTACTCATATCCACATTTCCACAGAATAAAATGTGGATAAACAGTTATCCACACAAAAGTTATCCACAATGTGGACAAAATTGTGGATAACTTTTAAAAAAAATGTGAAAAATACACTTTTCAGAAGTGGGTCAAAAAGTTATCCAGAAGTTATCCACATAGGCCGTGGATAACTATGAAGTTATCCACAAAATTATCAGGATATACGAATCACTTATAAACAATAAAACATTAAGACCTGTGGACAACTCACGCAGAAAATGTAGATAACTATTTAAATTTACTGAATCGTTAACAAAGTTATCCACACTGTCCCAACTACTATAATAAAAGAATATAAATACTATTAATAAGAAACGGGAAAATTAAGAATAAAAAGAATTGGTCCTATGGGGGCAACCATACTTGATTAAATGATCTCTTAAAGTTAAAACCTTAACCTCACAAGGATCTTTTATGAAACTAAGCATTCAATCTCAATTATTAAGAGATGCTATAAATAAGGTTTTATCAGTTGTTGATAAAAAGAACTCAAGACCAATTCTAACAAATTGTCTTCTACGATCTTATGCTAACAAATTAGAACTAATAGCCACAGACTTAGAGGTCTCAGCAAAGATCATCTTAAATGCAAGTGTCGAAAAAGAAGGTAGTTTCTGCATTAATAGTAAAAACATTGCAGATATTCTAAGAGAACTGCCAAATGATGAATTATTCTTAAATGTGGATAACAATCAAATTTTAAATTTAAGATGTAAAAATGTGAATTATTCACTTTTAATAATTAATCCAGAAGAATTTCCACAGCTTAGTTTTCAAAATCAAAATTCAGAATTTAGAATTAAAACAAATCAAATTGCACACATAATAAACAAAACTTCTCATGCAATTTCTAACGATGAAACGAGGCTTTATTTAAACGGTATTTATCTTCAAATGTCAGATTCAAAGCTAAGAGCAGTTGCTATTGATGGGCATAGGCTAGCATTATTAGATACACATGAATTTATTGGAGAAAATAAATACCTCTCTGATGGTGTTATCATCCCAAGAAAAGGAATTTCCGAGCTTAAAAAAATTGCTGATTCGTATCCAGATGATGAGATTTCTATTTCTCTTGACGATTCATTTATGTTTGTAAATGCATTGGATGAATACTTCCTATCAATAAGACTGATTGCAAGAGAGTATCCAAAATATCAAACCGTTATTCCATCAAAAACTATCAATCGTTTTATGATAGATAGAAACTCTGTATTGAATGCCGTTAAAAGAATCAAAATTCTTTCAAATGAAAAAACAAATGGTGTTAAATTTTCTATAAAAAATAATGAATTGGTTATTTCTACAAATCATCCTGCACTAGGTGAAGCAATCGAAACATTACCTATTCAATACGAGAATAAACCTACAGAGATTGGTTTTAATGCAAAATACCTAATTGAAAGTTTATCGGTGCTAAATGAATCTGATATCTCATTTGAATTTAATAATGAATTAAGTCCCGTTGTTCTTAAAGCAGATGATCTTCCAGAATTTCTGGGAATTATTATGCCTCTTAAACTGTAGTTGTGGATGAATTGTTGGAAAGTTAAAAAATTACAAACACAAAACTTCCGGAACTTAAAAGACTGCGTTTTCGATTTTTCACCAGGAATAAATTGCATATTGGGGAGAAATGGAAACGGAAAAACTAACCTGTTAGAGGCAGTATTTTATCTAACTAACAAAAAATCTTTTCGTAAAAACACCGATTATTCACAAATGGTCAACATTGAGGGAGAAAATCCTGAAATCATTATAAAATCAGTATTTGAAAACGATGAACAACTTCACTCATATTCCTTGAGAACATCCCCTACTCATGAAGAAAGGTTTCTTAACAACAAGTTAGAGAAAAGTAAGCTCCCGTCATCTTCAGTTTTTGTGAATCCATTTGATTCGTACCATTTCCATACCAGTTCAACTTTCAGAAGACATTGGGTTGATACTTATATTTCACTTGGCGATTCAGAGTATCGAAAAATTCTAAATAGATTTCAAAAATCAATAAAATTTAGAAATTCTGTGCTCTCTTTCGGTGGAAAAAATATTACCGATCAGTTGAAAGCAATAGATGAACAGATATCGGAATATTCTTATACTCTTACCAAGAAACGCTTAGAATTTTTAACCTCCCTTAATCAATTTATAGGTCCAACTTTTAAATCAATTTTTTCAGGAGAGCATCAGCTAGAAATTATTTCAGATAGTATGTTTCTTCACTGGGACAAGAAAAGAATATTTGACTTTTATCGTCATCAGGAAGATTTGGACACAAAATCTGGAATAACACAGGTAGGAATCCATAGAGATGATTATATTTTTAATGTCGATGGACTCAACGCGTTCGAATTCTGTTCATTAGGCCAGCAGAAAATGGCATTTTTAAGCTTGATATTTGCCTATATTGAGCTTTTTCGGTATAAATTCAACTCTTACCCCATAGTCTTGATCGACGATGTATCAGGCGAATTAGATAGCCAGAGGTGGAAAAACTTGATTCAATACTTACAAAATAAGGATTTTCAGGTTTTAATTACAACGGCAAATGAGATTTTTGGGAAAGAGCTGGAAAAGATACCGGCTTCCAGAAAGTTTTATATAGAACATGGAACGCTCATCAACCATGGATAGGAGCATCTCTCATGAATCAAACTTCTGATTCGATTTCTAAAGTTACTACTGAATATAATGCCAATCAAATTAAAATACTTGAAGGTTTAGAGGCTGTTCGAAAACGTCCAGGTATGTATATTGGAGACACCGGATTCCGTGGATTTCATCACTGTGTTTACGAAATTGTAGACAATGCGGTTGATGAATCCTTAGCGGGATATTGTACCGAAATAAAAGTTATCATCCATGTGGATAACTCTCTCACCGTTGTTGATAACGGAAGAGGTATCCCTACAGATATTCATCCAACTGAGGGAATTTCTGCAGCAGAAATTGTTTATACGAAATTACATGCTGGTGGAAAGTTCAATGAAGAAGGTGGGGCATACAAAGTTTCTGGGGGTCTTCACGGAGTAGGAGCCTCTGTCGTAAATGCATTGTCAAAATGGGTTCGTCTTGAAATAAAAAAACATGGGAAAATACACCGATTGGAGTTTAACCATGGAGCTGCTAAGGAGCCTTTAAAGGTCGTAGGTGATTGTGATCTAAAGGATACAGGAACAACTGTTACATTTAAATCGGATAATGAGATCTTCGAAGTTCACGAATACAATTATGATACTCTTGCAAACCGTTTTAGAGAAATGGCGTTTCTTAATAAAGGTTTGAAAATATCTATCTCTGATGAACGAACTGAAAAAAATGAAACATTTCACTATGAGGGTGGTCTTGCTGAATTCGTTCAATATCTAAATCGTGCAAAAACTCCAATTCATAGAGAGCCTATTTATTTTTTCCAGTCCCGTGACAACTATGAAGTGGAAGTGGCCATGCAGTGGACTGATGGTTATACCGAAACGATGACTTCTTATGCCAATAACATTAATACACCGGAGGGTGGAGTTCATGTTTCAGGTTTTAAAACTGCTCTTACAAGAGTTTTAAACAACTATGCAAAAGATAATAATCTTCTGAAGAATATCAAAATTGCCTTAACTGGGGATGACATGCGCGAGGGCTTAACTGCAATCGTGTCTGTTAAATTAACCAATCCACAATTTGAAGGTCAGACAAAGTCAAAACTTGGTAACTCTGAAGTAGAGGGAATTGTAAATTCACTTGTTGGAGATAGGTTTAAAATTTACCTGGAAGAAAATCCAAGCGTAGGAAAAACCATCATTAAAAAATCTACAGATGCAGCAGCAGCTCGAGAGGCAGCCAGAAAGGCAAGAGAACTTACCCGTCGTAAAACGGCACTAGATTTCTCCGGTCTACCGGGAAAAATGGCTGATTGTCAGGAAAAGAATCCTGAATTATGTGAAATTTATATCGTTGAGGGAGACTCCGCTGGTGGTTCTGCAAAACAAGGGCGTGACCGACGGACTCAGGCAGTTCTTCCGTTGAAAGGAAAAATTCTTAACGTAGAAAAAGCAAGATACGATAAAATGTTATCAAATGAAGAAATTAAAATGCTTGTCCAAGCTATAGGTACAAGTATTGGTAAAGATTCATTTGATATTTCAAGACTTCGTTATCATAAAATTGTGATCATGACAGATGCGGATGTGGATGGATCACACATTCGTACTCTACTCTTAACTTTATTTTATCGTCAGTTCCCTGAAATAGTAGAGCGAGGGCACCTATATATTGCTCAACCACCGCTATATAAATATAAAAAAGGTAAGAATGAAAAATATCTTAAAGATGGAAATGAACTAGAGGCATATCTTGTTTCAAGTTCACTTTCTGATTGTGAAGTAAATGTTGATGGCCAGTCAGTTGAAATAGCTTCAATCAAATCAATTGTTAATAAATTTAAAAATTACAATAAGACTCTTGAGTCTTACGATCGTCACTATGATGAATTATTTTTAAAAACCATTATTGAAGATGGAACACTTACTCCTGAAATCATGAAGGATAAGAATAAATTGCTAGCATTTGCAGAATCAATTTTGCAAAAACTTAATGATAGTTCTCAAGTAGGCTTAAAGAAATACAAAATAACAGCTGATGAAGACCTTAAAAATTTAAGCTTCCAGTTAAGGATAACTGTTACTTCAGCACTCAAAACAAAGAATTTTAAAATTGGGTTAAACTTTGCAGAATCTTCTGAATATGCTGATCTCAAAAACCAATATGAAGGAATTCAGCGCTATATAGGATCGGATTTTTTGATTAAAAGTCAGGGAACTTTAAATAAGCACAGTGGATTGACTGATTTTGCTAGTTTTATCACTAATGATAGCCGCCAGGGTGCTTATATCCAGCGATATAAGGGACTAGGTGAAATGAACCCAGAACAACTCTGGGAAACAACTATGAATCCAAATAATAGAACTTTATTGCAAGTAAAAATTGAAGATACCATTGATGCCGATCAGGTGTTTTCAGTACTTATGGGTGACCAGGTTGATCCTAGAAGAGAATTTGTGGAAACAAATGCTCTTAATGTGCGTAACCTCGATATTTAATTTTAAGGACGAAAAGAAATGAGCGAAGAAAATAATAATTCAGAAGCAAATCACGGAAATATTTCTCCCTTGTTAATCCAGGACGAGATGAGAAATTGTTATCTTGATTATGCAATGTCAGTCATTGTGGGAAGAGCTCTACCCGATGTGCGAGATGGTCTAAAGCCTGTTCATAGAAGAGTGCTGTTTGCGATGCACATGCTTAACAATTATCACAACAGACCATACCTGAAATCGGCTCGTGTAGTTGGAGATGTTATTGGTAAATATCACCCCCATGGTGATTCTGCTGTTTATGGTGCAATGGTAAGATTGGCCCAAGATTTTTCTATGAGATACACCATCATAGATGGACAAGGAAACTTTGGATCTATTGACGGCGATAATGCCGCTGCAATGAGGTATACAGAAGTAAGAATGGAAAAACTCACCAACGATATGCTTGGTGATATTGATAAAGAAACAGTTGATTGGCAGGATAACTACGATGGTTCCTTACAGGAACCGACTGTACTTCCAACAAAAGTTCCAAACCTTCTCATTAATGGATCTGCTGGAATTGCGGTGGGTATGGCCACTAATATTCCACCTCATAACCTTAATGAGATCATGAATGGACTCATTACCATTCTCGATAATCCTGAAGTTACTGTACATGATTTGATAAAAATTATTCCTGGACCAGATTTCCCTACTGCTGGGGCAATTCATGGTACTGCTGGTATTCAACAGGCTTACCATACAGGTAAGGGAGTTATTCAAATACGAGCAAAAGCCGATATCGAAGTTGGAAAGAATGATAGAGAAAAAATCATTATTACAGAACTTCCCTACCAGGTGAACAAAGCAAAACTTATTGAAAAGATCGCTGAACTAGTTACCGAAAAGGCGATTGAAGGAATTTCAGATATTCGAGATGAATCTTCACGTGAAGGGATTCGTGTCGTAATAGATGTAAAACGTGGAGAACAGGGTTCTGTTATTTTAAATCGTCTGTATAAACAAACACAGATGCAGGTATCATTTGGAATAATTTTCCTTTCTATCTACAATGGCCAACCGAAGGTCATGGATCTTAAGGAACAACTACAGTGTTTTGTTGAACATAGACGAGAAATTGTCATCCGCCGTACAACGTATGAATTAAAAAAAGCCCGAGAACGTGCGCATATTTTAGAGGGTCTTAAAATTGCAGTTGAGAATATTGATGCAATTGTTGAACTGATAAAAAAAGCTGAAGGACCAGCCCAGGCTAAAGATCAATTGATCCAGAGATTTAGTTTGTCTGCAATTCAAGCTCAAGCTGTATTAGATATGCGTCTACAGCGCTTAACTGGACTTGAAAGAGATAAGATTGTTGCTGATTTTGACGCCATCATGAAGGAAATTGCTCGACTTGAAGGTGTTCTCGGATCTGAAGAGCAAATTAAAGATATTATCCGTGGAGAATTTGTAGAAATCCGTGAAAATTACGGAGATTCCCGTCGTACTGAAATCATCGCTCAGGCAGATGAAATTCAGATGGAAGATTTAATTAAGAATGAAGAAGTCATTGTGACCATTACTCAAAAGGGTTATCTGAAGAGAATGGCCATCGATACGTACCGGTCACAAAAAAGAGGTGGAAAGGGTGTGAAAGGTGCAGACCTTGATGATGACTTTTATACCTCGATCTTTACAGCGGATACCCATGACAACCTCATGATCTTTACAGATAAGGGCACTGTTTTTTCAATTAAGGTTTATCAGATCCCAGAAGGACAAAGAACCTCTAAGGGAAGAAATATTGTTAATATCATTACACTTCCACAGGATGAGAAAGTTAAGGAAATTATAACGGTACCAAGAGAAGCAGAAGGCCACTTTCTGGTTTTTGCAACAAAACACGGTATTGTTAAAAAGTCTGAACTCTCTGAGTATAAAAACATGCGACAAAATGGTCTCAAGGCCATCAAGGTTGTCGATGGAGATGAAGTACTTGGGGTAAGGATCACAGATGGAAATAAAGATGTCCTCCTGGCTTCTTCTGCAGGTAAATCCATACGCTTTCATGAAGACGAGTGTCGTGCTCAAGGACGAGTCTCTCAAGGAGTTAAAGGGATAAGTCTCGATGAAGGTGAAGAAGTCATTGGAATGGAAATTATCGATGATAAGTCAGAAATTTTGACTGTCACATCCAGAGGATATGGAAAACGTTCAGCAGCTGAAGAATACCGAAAACAATCTCGTGGAGGTAAAGGTATTCTTGCTATGAAGCTTACTGAAAAGACAGGCGACATCATGGGAATACTGCCTGTGAGTGATAAGGAAGACCTTATGATCATTACAGATAAAGGTCAGGTTATTAGAACAAAAATATCCGGCATTTCATTACTTGGCAGAAACACTCAGGGTGTTCGTTTGATCAATGTAAAACCGGATGAAAAAGTGGTCGCTGTTGAGAAAATGGCAGAATCAGAGGATGATACTTCTGATGGTGAAAATTCCGGTGAAATGCCTGTTCAGTAAATTATTTATTATTCTTTTAGTCCTGGGGATAAGTTCATGTGACTTCACCTCAGGACTAAATCAAGATATCCTCTCCGCTCAAAAGTATGTTGATAATCAGGACTTTTCAAAAGCAGTTGAGGTTTATGAAAGAATTCTTAAAAAAAATCCATCGAAAGTTATAAAAACAAAAATCAATTACCAATTAGCTGAAATATACTATCTGTACCTAGACCAGCAGATAAAGGCATTAAAATACTATCAATTTATTGTTGATAATGTTGACGATCCATTGTGGCAGGTAAAGTCTTTAGAAAAGTTGGCAGATATCAATTTTAGTTTTGCAAAAAATTTTAATGAGGCTATCCGGGCATATCAAGTACTGATGCAATTTAGACCCAAGTTAAAAAATTTTGATTACTATTATCTTAGAGTTGGAGAAGCTTATTTTGAAATGGGTCGTTACAGTAAAGCTCGTGAAATATTCAATCAAATACTAAGCCAACCTACCAACCCCTATTATGTTGAAGCTTTCAATCAAATGGCATTAATTGAATTTTATAATAAAAACTGGGATAAGGCAGTTGAATATTGGATGGAGTATCTGAAAAGAGAACGTAGAAAAGATCAGATTGTAAAAGTTAAATTTTTGATTGCGAATGCCTACGAATCAAATGAAAAATTAAAAGAAGCTTATAATATTTACTACTCCTTACTCCCTTCCTACCCTAACCCAGAGGTTTTAAAGGGCCGGTTAAAATCTCTCTATGCTCGAAGGGTAGCGAGAAAACGTTAGACCAAAGATAGAAATTCTTTTATCTTATTCACATTACAAAATACCTTTAGGGTTAATTGATGTCTGATTGGAAGAAGGCACTTGCTATTGCTTTGGGGCTACCATCAACAATTCTGGGCGTCTTTCTAGGATTTCAAGAACTGGTGAAAGCCCGCGTTATATCTCAGGAGTTTGCCCAAAGTTTTTTAATATTAACGGTCGTTTTAATGCTATTAAAAATGATTCAGGTCTCATGGAAAAAAAAGAAATAGATAAAAAATTTTTTCTTCTCTCTTCTGTTAACATTATCCCTGCCGCAATCTTTGGTGGTGGTTTAACTTTAGAGACCCTATATTTCATTACTGCATTGATCATCCTAGTCATAAATCATGGAATCTTAGTTAAGTTGGTAAAATCAGTGACAGTGTCGGCATCTGAGGGATATGGCGGCGCAGAAAAACAATGGTATCGTATCCTGTTATTAATGTTTTTGAAGTTTTGCCTTCTTTTTGGTCTGATAGGTACTTTTTACTATTTTAAAAAAGAATTAATTATAAAACTCTTTTTTCTCATCTTTTTACAATTGATAATTCAGATCGTAAGTATTAAAAACAACTATCAAAATAGTTAGGACATATTTATGAAATTGCTAGGTCTACTAGGTTTACTTTTATCTGAATCCGCCTTTGCATCAGGTGGTTTTAATTTCTTTACAGAAGCTTCCCATGCCCTTCATATCCCAGCACACACACTTGCACTTTTAGTGGGGTCATTAGTTATGATTGTGACAGGACTGGCTTATAGGGCACAAATTTCAAGTACGAAAACGGTTATAATTCCAGATAAGGGCATTACAGTTCGTAATATGGTTGAAGCGCTAGGACAGGCAATGTACGGAACAGCCAAAACAGTAATGGGTGAAGAATCAGCAAAGAAGTATTTCTCTTACGTTATTTTTGTCTTCTTTTTTATTCTTATTAATAACTTAATAGGGATTTTGCCGGGCTTTTTATCGGCAAATCAAAATCTCAACACTACACTTGCTTTAGGTATTTTTACTTTTATATATTTCAATTTTCAGGGGATAAGAGCTGTAGGATTTGTAAATTACATGAAGCATTTCGCTGGACCGATGCCTCTTTTGGCTATTCTTGTATTCCCTATTGAAATTATCTCAGTTTCTGTTCGTCCATTATCATTAGCTCTTCGTTTACGTGGAAACATGGATGGAGACCACCTTATTTTAGGAATTTTTTCTGAATTAGTTCCTTACATCGTTCCAATTCCGTTTTATGCGATGGGGATTTTTGTAGGATTTCTTCAGGCTTTCGTTTTTACATTATTAACAATGATCTATATTGGTATGGCCACTGCTCACCACGATCATGGTGATCATGAACATCATCATTAAAAAGGTCAGTTTTTTTACAAAGGAATAAAAAATGGAAAACACAACTGCTTTCGTTGTTCTTGCTGCTGCAATCGCTTTCGCTTCTGCTGTTATCGGTGGAACTATGGCTCAAGGTAAAGCCGCTTCTGTTGCTCTTGAAGGAATTGCTCGTAACCCAGCTGCTGCTGAAAAACTTCAAACTCCAATGATTCTTGCTCTTGCTCTTATTGAATCACTTGTTCTTTTTGGTTTCGGTATCGCATTCCTTATCCTAGGAAAAGCTGCTTAATCTGATTTTTACCACTACTTCCATCGTTAATCTTTTAAACTTAACGATGGAAGTTCTGTGATGATTATTGTTCCTTTTCTACGAAAGAAAACGTCTTCCCTTCGAGAAAAATTTTATAATTCTTATCTTCACCTAAATATTTGCATTGATATATGCTCACTAAAATCTTTGAAGATTTTTTAGTCCCACTTATTTTGCAATGAAAATCTACTTCATCATTATCTTCTAAAATGAGTCTGATGACAGAATCAAATTCTTTTTCCCTGTTACCACATTTAAGGGGGGAAACTAAACAGCCAATAGTTTCACCTAGGGAGCTGGCAATTTCTATGAGCTGAGCACTTTCAACAGCTACCAGTGACTTTGGTAGGGATTTTTCAACTGCTGATCTAATGGAGTCTTCAATAGAAGAAGAGTATGCACTAAGGGCGGTGAATAAAAGGGTAAAAATTGTAAACAGTCTTAACGTCTTCATTAATCTCTCCCAGTATATAGTGTAATTGGTATACTACATAATGGGGTCTAAATGAGGGCGCCTATAAAAATTTCACGGGTTAAGAATTTTAGCAAGATAGCGTCCAGTATGCGATTTTTTTATCTTTGAAACTGCTTCTGGAGTTCCCTCTGCGATGATTTCCCCACCTCCAGAGCCTCCTTCGGGGCCAAGATCAATCACCCAGTCTGCGGTTTTAATCACATCTAGATTATGCTCAATTATGAGAAGCGTGTGGCCTTGCTCAACCAAGTTGTTTAGGGCTTTTAAAAGTATCTTAATATCTTCAAAATGAAGTCCAGTGGTGGGTTCATCTAAAACATAGAGAGTCGATCCTTTTACTGTTTTAGATAATTCTCGAGATAATTTAAGCCTCTGTGCTTCTCCCCCTGAGAGGGTGGTAGCGGGTTGCCCCAACTTAATATATCCGAGCCCCACATTGTTAAGGACTTTAAGAATTCTATTCACTTTAGGATGATTTTCAAAAAAAGGAGCCGCATCTTCAATGCTCATTTCTAGAACGTCAGCGATATTCTTCCCTCGGTATAGCACTGATAAAGTTTCATTATTATAGCGAGAACCTCGGCAATCGGAACAAGTTACAAAAACATCAGGCAAAAAATGCATTTCAATTTTAAGGACACCATTACCTTCGCAGGCCTCACATCTTCCACCTTTAACATTAAAAGAAAATCTTCCTGGTTTATAACCTCTTATTTTAGATTCGTTAGTTTGAGAAAAGATGTTTCTGATGTCATCGAATAAACCAGTATAGGTCGCAGGGTTTGAGTGAGGAGTTCTCCCAATAGGAGATTGATCAAGCTCAATAATGCTTTGGATTTTATCAACACCCGTAATGGAGCGATAATTAGTATTGTTTCCCCTTCTCCCTTTTGTAAGGTAATTTTTTACGGCAGGAATCAATACTTTGTGAACCAGCGTTGATTTACCGGATCCAGACACTCCAGTCATGCAAATCATTCCATGAAGTGGTAATTTTAAAGTAACCTCTTTAAGATTGTGTTCTTTTGCTCTCTCTAGAATCACAAAGTCTTTAAACTCTCTCCTTTGAGTTGGAATTGGTATCTGCAACTTTCCGGCAAGATATTTTCCAGTTATGCTTTTTGCATTTCTCTTTATTTCATCTGGCGTCCCTGTTGCGACAATTTCTCCACCATGAACACCCGCCTTGGGTCCCATATCTATGATGAAATCTGAGGCGAGCATGGTATCTTCATCGTGTTCTACAACTAATACGGTATTACCAATATCCCTTAAATCAATTAAGGTTTTGATGAGTTTTTCATTATCTCTTTGGTGAAGACCTATGCTTGGTTCATCAAGCACATAGAGAACACCTGAGAGAGCAGAACCAATTTGTGTTGCAAGTCTAATTCTTTGAGATTCTCCACCTGAAAGAGTCATGGCATCTCTATTTAGCGTGAGATAATTGAGTCCTACATTTAAGAGAAATTTTAATCGGTCTCTAATTTCCTTAAGAAGTTTATGAGCGATGATACCTCTGTTGCCATTAAAGTTTAAATTTTCAAAAAATGTGGATGCATCTGAAATGGAAAGATCACAAAGATCCATAATAGATCTGTTCTCAACTGTAACTGAGAGAGCAAATGAATTTAGTTTTCTACCGAGGCAAGAAGAACATTTTTTTATAATCATGTGCTCTTCAAGATCGGCCCTGGTTCTCTCTGATTCAGATTCGTTATACTTTCTCTCTAGCCAACGGATGATACCTGGAAATTCTTTTTTAAAATTCCATGATGAATTTTCAGATTCAAACTTATAGCTATAAATTTTATCAGATCCTTCATACAGAATATTTTTAAATTTTTCTGATAAATTTTTTAAGGGTTTAGATAGATCTGTTTTTTCTGGTTCAGCGATAGATTTCACCATCTGAAAGAGGAAAGTGTTTTTTTTAAGAACTGGAATAGCACCTTCTTCAAGTGACATGTTCTCATCTAGAATAAGTTGTCCTAGATCAAAGGTTTTCGAAATGCCTAGACCATTACAGGTTTGACATGCACCAATGGGTGAATTAAATGAGAAAAGTCTGGGCTCTAAGTCAGGATAACTTTTATTTGATTTAAAGGAATAATTTTTCTCTGAATAGAAATAATCCTTATCATCACAAATGACGACTAAATAACCTTCAGAAAGACTTAGTGCTTGTTCTATAGAATCAGTTAAACGGGAAGAAATACCGTCCTTCATGACTAAACGATCAACGATGATATCAATGTCATTAAAACGAGACTTATTAATTGAAATTGTCTCATCTAGATTATGTATTTCCCCATTTAGCCTGATTCTTGAAAATCCCATACTCAGATATTTTGCGAGTTCTTCTTTATGTTCACCTTTTTTTGATCTTATGACAGGGGATAGAATTTGTAGTTTTGAACCCTGTTTAAATTTCAATACTTCTTCTATGATTTGTTGTGGTGATTGTTTAGATACTCTCTCCCCTGTTTCAGGACAATGTGCATCTCCAAGTCTTGCAAACAAAAGTCGAAGGAAATCATAAATTTCAGTTATTGTGCCTACTGTAGATCTGGGGTTTTTTGATGTTGATTTTTGATCTATAGCGATTGCCGGGGATAGGCCTGTGATGCTCTCCACTTCTGGAGCTTCGATTTGACCGATGAACTGTCTGGCATAGCTAGATAAGGACTCAATATAACGTCTTTGACCTTCGGCATAGATAGTGTCAAATGCTAATGATGACTTTCCTGAGCCTGAAGGCCCAGTAATGATAGTGAGTGAATGACGGGGCAAGGAGACGCTAACATTTTTTAAATTATGAACTTTTGCTTTTGATACCTGAATTTTTTCCATGAACCACCCTCAATAATATGCTTAAGGCCTCGTTGAGTGAAAAGGCACATCCTCTGTAATCCGCAAGATTTTTACCAAACAAATTAAATGACGTCCCATGATCAGGACTAAAACGTGGGTATGGCAGTCCTAGAGTAATATTGGAACCAATTAGTCCCTGAAGACTTTTAAAAACACCTAATCCTTGATCATGATAAACGTAAACGAGAAGATCATTAAGACTTTTCTTTTCCATAAACATTGTATCACCAGGATATGGACCTGAAATATTAAAATTATATTTAAGTCTTAGACTTTTAATAACGGAATCTATTCTTTTGTCTTCATTGCCAATTAAACCCCTCTCCCCTGCATGTGGATTAAAACCTGAGATCAAAATGTCATGAATTGGGAACTTCATTTGGGCCAATGAGGCAATGGCACTTTCTAATCTTTTCAGTATTATCTCATTAGTTAAAGTTTCAGAAATATCTTTTATGGCGATGTGGTCGGATAAGAGTAGAACTTTAAGCTGCGGAGAAGAGAAAAACATCACAAGTTCAGGACGATTATAGTACGATCTGAAAAACTCAGTATGACCAGGAAAATCGGGAAACTGATCTTTTGAAGTAGGCAGAGTAAACAAAACACCACCCTTCTCAGAGAGTTCCATGCCTCTTAACAAAGAAGTGTAGCTCTCGGAAAATTCAGTTTTATTCAACCACAAAACAGAAATCTTCTGAAAACCCAAAAAGATGAAGTCCTTTGAAATTTTAAAAGGAACCTTCATTTTATTTAAGACCAAGGAAACTGAATCATGAAATGCGACTAATTGGATCATTTTTAAATCTGACTCACTCATCATGAGACATGATTTAAAAAATACCTCCAATCCAACGCCTTTCTCATGGCCCTGGGTGACGTAAACTTTCATATCAGAGAAGGTTTTTAATGTAATAGTTGGAATACTCTCTATCAAACCAATTTGTCGTTACAGATTTTCCTTTATTTGTGAAAAGATCATTTTGAATTTCATCTTTTAATTTTAGAAAATCCTGGGATTCAACCAAATCTTTCTTTTGGACATAAAAAACATGTAAAAGATCATTTAAGGAAATAGGACTAGAAAAGGACCCTTCGCTGGTGGATTTTAGTAATGAGGCAAGTTCCTTGGACAGACCGTCCTCACTTAAATTTTCCAAGTTATTTGACTCAAGGTTTTTAAATTCTTCCGGTAATTTCCCAGTAAGTTGATAATCTTTAAGGACTGCCAGAAACGCAGAGTAGTCTTCACCTAAGATTTTATTTTTAGGAATATAAAAATCAACAAGTGTATATTTGAATGAAAGAGCATTATTCATTGAATTTCGACGATAATACTCATTCTTAACTTCTTGCTCCGTCACAGTTATAAGAGGTGCAATTATCCGTTGGGCAAAAATATTAAATTCCATAGTCTCACGAATAATTTCGAAATATTCCTCGTAAGTGACACCCTTGCCCTTTAAAAACTGAAGAAGATCAGACCTTTTGAGTCCCAGTCTTTCTTCTGTCATTTTGATTCTGGATTCAACAGCATCATCATTAATGATGTAGCCCTGAGCGTTTAGTTTGTCTCTGATTATGTGAGCCCTGAGCATGATCTCTAAAAGCTCTTTTTGACTGTAAAATTTCTCGGTGTAGATGATAGGTGAAATTTCTTTCCTTGCTTCAAGTGTTTCACTCATCCTTTGGATTTCAGATAGTGAAATAACCCTACTATTGATGACTGCGACAATTTTATCGAGAAGTTTTTCTGAAGCATTTGATGCCTGAGCAAAAGTAAAACTCATGCTCAGGAGAATAAGTAATATAGTATTTTTCACTGACCAGCTTTATTCTTAGAAGTTAGAGTTGGTTTTAATATCCGCACCCTGTGCCAGGCTTTTGAAATAATCTTCGATCATGGCATCTCTTTTTTTATCGTAAATGATTTTCTTGTACAAGTTTTTGTCAATCTGGTCGTATGACTTTATGCTCAAAACTTTAATAATATGGTAGCCCATCTGGGTTCTTACTGGTTTAGAGATATGGCCAACTTTTTGTCCCTTAATTGCCTCAAAATACTCAGGGGCAAGACGTGTTGGCGGCTGAAAACCAAGGTCTCCACCCACAGTAGCATTAGAGGTCTGAGAATATTTATTCGCATATTTTGCAAAACTATCCGGATCTTTTTGGAGTATGTCGTAAATTTCCATAGATTGAGTAAGCCCTGTTTTGACTTCTTCAGGAGTTGGTTCTGCTCTCAAACGGAATAGAATATGCGCTGACCGGTACTCTTTATTTTCATCATAATACTTTTTAACATCCTCATCCGTGACAGTGATGTTTTTAAATTGATTTTCCAAATCCTTCGAGATTTGTGCGTGAAAGAGTATATCTTCTTGCTTTGCAACGACTTCAATATCTTTATCTGTGCCCGTTTTCTTGGCTTTTTGGATTCCGAGTTCTCTGTTAATGAGATCCTGGAGAGAAACTTCTTTGGTTATTTTTCTTTGGCCTACAAATTTTAAATTTTGCAGGTGATATTCATCAAATTGTTTTTTGGTAATCGTACGACCATTCACAGTAGCCACAACCGGACTTGTTTGTGCCATGGCCGGAATTGACATAGTGAGAGCAATAATTGCTAGAGAAAAATTTTTCATACACATCCCTGTGGTATTATTTAATGATCTAATAAAAACGCTATCATACACCCATTTCAGCTGCAATATGTTTCGCAAATTCATAAAGAACTTGATAACCAACAGGTTCTTTAAATAAAGCGGTAACCGAGGAATCTGGATTTAATTTATAAAACTTTGGTTTACCCATAAAAAAATTCAACATTTTATCTCTTAACTGATAGTTCCAGTTAAGTATTTCTTGATCAAAATAAATAAATATTTGAGGCCCCGCCACTTTTACAAGCCTAATCCCTAATGGTTGAAAAATAATTCTGGATCTCAAGATTGAATAAAGTGCCTCAAGCTCTTTTGGGGTCAGACCAAATGCATCGTTTAGCTCAGAAATGATATCTTCTATTTTGTTAAGATCACTACAATTTGAAAGTCTCTTATAGTATTTGAGTCTTAGTGCATGGTCTGGAATGTAGGTGTTCGGAATATAGGCCGAAAAAGGAGCCTGGATTTCAATATTTTTAACTGAAACTTTTTGCTCTCCTTTTATTTCCTGTACGGCTTCCTGAAGAAGATCCATGTAGAATTCCAGGCCAATCGCTTCGATATGACCAGATTGTTCTGCTCCAAGGATATCCCCTGCACCCCGTATCTCCATATCAGAGGAAGCCAAAGCAAAACCCGAACCCATTTCGGCATACGTCTGAAGAGCCTGAAGCCTTCTTTGAGCAGTCTCTGTAAGAATTTTATTCTCAGGGATGATAAAATAAGCATAAGCTTTACGATCTGATCGTCCAATACGGCCTCTTAATTGATGCAATTGAGCGAGTCCATAGGTATCAGCACGGTCAATAATCATAGTATTGGCATTGGGAATATCAATCCCGGATTCTATGATCGTTGTCGCCAAAAGTATGTCGGACTTGTGGTCGTAAAAATCATTAATACGCTTCTCGAGTTCTCTTTCATTCATCTGTCCATGAGTAACTGAAATGCGTGCTTGAGGTACAAGTTTTTTTAAGTAGAGTTCATGTTCTTCAATATCATGAACTCTGTTGTGGACGTAGTAAACTTGACCTCCACGGGATAATTCTTTCTCAATGGCAGACTTTAAGGTGAGATCGTCTTCTTTAATGATATATGTTTTTATTGCTTGTCTTCTTGGTGGAGCAGTTTGAATCAGAGAGAGGTCCCTAATTCCAAGAAATGAGAGTTGAAGAGTTCTAGGGATTGGGGTCGCCGTCATAGTGAGGACATCAACGCCCGTTTTTAAAAGTTTCAGTTTTTCTTTGTGGGCAACTCCAAAACGATGTTCTTCATCAATAATTAAAAGTCCCAAGTCATAAAACTCTAACTTATCAGAAAGAACAGAATGAGTACCAATCAAAATGTCTACTTTACCTTCAGTAACTTCACTCATTACTTCACTTTTTTGTTTCGTCGTTTTAAAGCGAGAAATAAAGTTGATATTAACGGGAAAGTTTTCATAACGTTTTTTAAAAGAGTGGTAATGTTGGAGGGCCAAAACAGTTGTAGGAACCAGAAGGACAACTTGTTTTTTGTCCAAGACAGCTTTCATCGCTGCCCTCATTGCAACCTCTGTCTTTCCAAAACCAACGTCACCGCAAACTAATCGGTCCATGGGGTACTGACCTTGCATATCTTCAAGCACATCAAAAATTGCTTTTTGTTGATCTGGAGTTTCTTCATAAGGAAAGGATAGTTCAAACTCTTTAAACAAATGATCAGGGGCCGAGAAAGGAAAACCGCCTCTTAATTTTCTTTCCGCCTGGAGTTTTATTAAGTCAAAAGCAAGTTTCTTTACGGATGCACGAGCTTTTTGCTTAAGCTCATTAAATTTTTTAGATTTCAGAGAAGCGACTTTCAAGCCGGAAGATGCGTCGGAGTGCTTTTGGATCAGATTTAATTTATAAACTGGTACATAAACCTTATCATTTCCTTCGTAGAGAATGACAAGAAAATCACTTTTTTGATCTCCTGCAAGTAGCGTTTCAAGTCCTTTATAAATTCCAATCCCATAATCTCTATGGATAACATAGTCGTTAATTTTAAGAGTCGCCAATTGTTCTGCGAAAAGATCTTTGTTTGTTGATTTTGATTGTTTTGCTTTTTTCTTTTTAGTGGAAAAAAAATCTCCTTCAGATAAAAAGAAGGTGTGATCATTTTTATAGTAAAATCCCTCATCTAGTTTGCCGTGAACATACTGAAGACGTGGTCCGATTTCAGTGAGTTTATTTTCCTCAAGTAGAAATTCAAGTTCTTGTCGGGCACTTTCAGTTTTATAATTAACGACTAATGTTCCCTTCGAATCCAGTTCTTTTCTGAGAACTTTTAGGCAGGTTTTTATGTATTCAAATTTATTATCAGGCACAGCTCCTAAAAGTTGCATCTTTGTTTGAAGGTATGACTTTAACTTTTCAAAATTTAGATGAAGTTCTTGATCAAGTTTTGCATGAAGGTCGATAGTTATGTCGAGCTGATCAACAAAAATAGTTTTAAAATTATTTTCTGGAAAACGTCTCAAATAAAAAAATTCCGGTCCTGGAATGACAAATGATGTCTCAACGTCGTTGGATAAATTATCAAAAACTTCTCTTTGATCATCGAAAAAAAGCTGGAAGTTGTTTTGACCGTTATCACCATTAAAAAAGGTTATCTTTGTATCTTGGGGTAAGAAATCAAGAATTGTTTTTGGGTTTTTAAAAAAGAGTGGAATGTAGAGCGGGTAATTTTCAAATAATTGTCCCTCTCCTACTTTACTTAAAATTTGTTTTCGGGCCTCAAACTTATTTTTAAAAACAGGCTGTGGTTGAGGAAGACGAGTTCTTAAATTTGTAGAAAAGGCATCTTTGGTTAAAATTCCAGCTCCGGAAATTAAAGTAACTTTTTGAAAAATTTTATCTCTTTTGGTCTTTTGAGTTTCTATATCAATTTCAAAAATTTCTTCAATAAGATCATCAAAATAATGAAGACGAACGGGTGCATGAGAAATGGGATAGATATCAAATATCTCCCCTCGTTTCGAAAACGTACCGGGCTCTTCAACAGTACTGGTTGGAAAATAACCTAGTTCAGTTAATTTTTTTGAAAGATCCATGGGCGAAATGATGTCATCTTTATTAATGACTAAAATATTCTTCTTAAAAAAATCTTCGTCAGGACCTAAGAGCAATGCTGCCTCATGGGTAGTCACTATCATACAAGGATTACCTTCCATGATTTTTTGAATGACTCCCCAGCGTTGTATTAAAGACCTTTCAGATGTGAGAATCGTTGTATATAGCCCATGTTGATGGCCCGGATAAAAATAAACGTTTTGTAAATGCTTGAGACTCTCAAAAACGTCTTCTGCTTCATCAATTTCAGAACAAACAAAAAGATGCACAGAGTTAAATAATTGTTGGCCAAGATAATTACTTGCTAAAACACACCATTGATTGGCGCTGACTCCCTTTAAGGAAAGGTGCTGGTGATGTTGAAGCCAGTATTGAATTTTTGAAGAGATAGCTGAAAATGATGTCACAATTTATCCTGATAAGATGAGTAAAGTTTATAATAAAAAACGAAGCAGAGAGTCAACCTGTACAATACCTCTTCTGATTCAAAATAACATCTTTCCTAAATTCAACATCTTTTGTATCTTAAATTTACTTTTTCCGACCTTATTTGAAGTGGAGACTCCATGATACCAGCGCAGTTTGATGGATTAATGCCTATTGTTATTCTCATGGGGATAGCAATCCTTTTGTTTGTTGGCGGACATTTTGTCTCTGTTCTTCTCGCTCCTAAAAAACCCTCTCACCTCAAAGAAACACCCTATGAATGTGGTGAACAACCAATTGGATCAGCTTGGTCTGCATTTAATGTTCGATTCTACGTTGTTGGCTTAATTTTTATCATTTTTGATGTGGAGTCTGTTCTTATGTTTCCCGTAGCAGCTATTTTTAGAGAGCTCAATGACATGGGAGAAGGTGGGTATGCTCTCATCGTATTTTTAAGTTTTATTTCTGTCCTTCTTGAAGGCATTGCTTATTGCTGGAAGAAGGGAGATTTAGATTGGGTAAAATCCTATCAGGTTTCAGTTAAAAACAACAAATAAGGCAACGATTCATGAACCAAACTCTTGTCAGTTATCTTTCACAGTACGAGTTTTTTGATACTCTACTCGCGGTATTTGGAAAAAATGAGGGACTACTTGCTTTTACTATTTACTTAGTTTTTGCAGGAATTATCGTCGGACTTTGTGCGACGATTGGTGGTCTTGGAACTTATGCCGAAAGAAAAATCTCGGCTGATATTCAGCAACGGATTGGTCCCAACAGGGTTGGACCTTATGGAATTCTTCAGTTTTTAGCTGACGGAGTTAAGATGATCACGAAGGAAGATATTATGCCTTTTACGGCTGATAAGTTCCTTTTCTATCTAGCACCAATGCTTGCTCTTATTGGGGTTTTCTCTACTCTGGCTGTGTTGCCTTGGTCAAATGGTCTTATTATGGCCGACTTAAATGTAGGCATATTTTATCTTATCGCGATCTCATCCTTAGTTGGTGTAAGTGTCTTCCTGGGTGGATATGCTTCAAACTCAAAATGGTCCATGCTTGGGGGAATGAGGGGAGCATCTCAAATCATTTCTTATGAAATTCCTGTAACCATTTCCATTCTATCCATAACACTTTTAGCCGGGGGAATGAGTTTTGGAACAATTCTAGGACAACAAGAGGGCGCACCAATTCATTGGTTTATATTTCATAACCCTTTTGCATTTATAGCCTTTTTTGTTTATTTCGTAGGGGCACTGGCAGAAACAAACAGAGCACCATTTGATTTACCTGAAGCAGAGTCAGAGTTGGTTTCTGGATATCATACAGAGTACACTGGCATGCGTTTTGGTTTTTTTGCCCTCGCTG
>CANHIY010000039.1 GCA_947461175.1 Bacteriovoracaceae bacterium | reverse complement strand
TCCAACTGGGCCTCAGTAGTTGGTATTTCGACCCATCCTTTGAATGGGAATTCCAGAGTTCTTAGCGCAGAAATGACAGGATATATGTCTCAACGAAACGAATTGGGGGCTGGGATTCGGTATTCCCATCAAATAAATCAGGCAAGAATATTGGATTTCACTGTAGGTGGTGGTCAGGAATCAAGAAAATCTCATGCTGGAGTGGGTTTGGACTTTGAACTCCTTAAAGAGGACGTTCATCAACCAAGGGTGTCGGTTAAATCATTTTTTCAGTACCAGAATTTTAATTCAGAAAGTTTCAACTTGATAGGTTTTGGTCCAACATTGAGAAAGGGTTTTAGTGTCCTTGGTCAAGAGCTCTTTCCTTATGTTTCTACTCCAATTGGAATTAGGGTGAACAATGTGACTGATGAGTTTGTTTACTTCTCATCATTAACATTAGGTGCGAGTATGCCACTTCCTTGGATAAATCGTGATAGGATGCTTTTATCCTTTGAAGGAAACAGAAATCTGGGTGCATCCTCAGATTATGTTGGATTTTTAATCTCCTGGATTTGGAAGTAGTTATGATTTTTTTTTCGGATTTTGATGGCACTCTGACTTTGGAAGGACGAGAACTTACAAAGGATTTTTTTGATATTATAGAATTTATTCATAAAAAAAATCACGAACTGGTGATTGTTTCTGGACGATCCATTTCTTGGGGTCACTTCCTTTTAACTCACTTTCCACTTAAGGCCTGTATCATGGAGGGTGGTGGGGTGATTGTTTATCTTGATGAGCGTGGTGAAATTATGGAAGAACCACTGGTGGAGGTCTCTGAGCTTGATAAACTTCGATCATTTACCACCAAACTCAAACATCATTATCCCCATGTTCCACTTTCCAGAGACAGTTTCGGGAGGCTTACAGACCGTGCCATTGAATTTCATTTAATGGAACAGAGCTGGATAGAGCAAGTGATGGATTTTATGAATGTAGAAAAGATTCATTATTCAAAATCAAATGTTCACATCAATTTTTGGTGTGGGAATATTTCAAAATATTTAGGTGTTAAGCATTTTATTGAAAGATACCGACCTCATCTCCTAGAGAAAGATTGCTGGTTTTTTGGAGATGCGCCTAATGATGAGAGTATGTTTGAGCTTTTTCACAATTCAGTTGGAGTAAGTAATATCAAGCATTGCCTTCACCGGCTAAAACACAAACCAAGAATTATTCTCGAGGGTGAGGAGAATGCGGGACCGAAGGGTGTTCTTAATTTTATTAAAACTCTATATTGATAAAGATGGAAATTTTCTCCTGGATCAAAGCCTCCACCTCAGATGTATTAAGCTTTAATTTTGTTTCTATCCATTGAGAAAGATCTTTGGGGAGAGGAGCAATAAAGTGGTTCATCTTTTCAGTTGGATAGGTCAGACGTAAGGCCACGGCATGGAGTGCTTGCCTCGGTATCTCCATCAATTCATGGTCTTCAAGGGTTGCCTGATTATCTTTAAACCTGATGAAAATACCTGAATCTCCATTGTAGAGTTTGTCTCCTAGGAGAGGGTAGCCATGGCAAGCAGCGTGGACCCGGATCTGATGTTGTCTTCCAGTCACTGGGAAGGCCAGGGCCAGGACATAACCATCCTTTTCTAGAATAAGTTCAAAGTGAGTTTCCGATTCTTTCCCCAAATGGGAATCTTCCGGATACCAACTCATCATACCCCTTGGAATAGTTCCCTCTTCTCTATCCATTCTTTCTTTGGCAGTGAAGGGAAAGTTTGTCGCTCCATCTTTTGTGTGAGCAATGAAGAAGTAGCATTTTCTAACATGATCATTTTCAAAAAGAGTCGCCACTTGTTGAGAAACTTTTGGATTTTTTCCAAGAAGCAATAGACCCGTTGTTTCCCGGTCAAGGCGATGGATAGAGTGGATGGTTTTTTTATAAATGGTTTCAAAGTAAACGGTTGCACAATAGAAAAGGTTTCTTCCCGCTGGGTGAGTGATCATGAAGGGTGGTTTATTAATAACTAAAAGATTTTCATCTTCAAAAACAATGGTGGGATTTTCATTTTTTGGAACAACCTCTCCGTACCAGTACTCTTCTTCGATCATGCCATCATTGTGAGTGGTGATGGTGACCTTTTCACCATGGTGAACTTTAACACTAGGCTTATGCGGAGGTTTCCTGCCTGAAATTTCCACTTCACCTTTTTCAATTTTTTTCTTAAGAAATTGTCTGGAGAGTGTAGGCATGCATTTTTGAACAAACTGGTCAAGCCTCCACCCATCCTGTTCAGGTTGAACGGGATGGGTGACTACATATTTTTCAGTACTAAATGATTTTTCGATTTCGCTCATTTTTGAGAGTCATATCTCATTTTTAATAAATATTGAAGCGAGGATACCGCACCATTTTCACTATAATGATATTTTTTTTGGAGACTTGAAATAATATTAGCGATGATGTCTTTAATGTCTGTTGAGATGTTGTGGTTAATGTTTTCCCTCATCTCAGTAAGATAAAGAACTAGATTCTTACTAACCTTATCGATAATCTTTTTTTGTTCTTTTCTGAAGGATTCCTGTAAGAGGTGAACAAGATCAACAAACACTTCTGAATAAACTATTGGCTTCCCCCGGTTATCAAGAGCATAGGCACCAAGTCTCGCGATAAGATTGGACCTGAATTTTTCAGGAACTTCATTCATATGCACGTTTGATTCGAATTCTTTGATGAAATAAGCATCAGGAGCCTCAAATTTTCCCGTGACGAGGTTTTTAACTTTCTCACCTTTAATAATAGCATTAATGGAGAGAATATATTTTGAAATATAATCTTCGTATGATCGTTCGTCCACCAGACCAAGAGATTCTCTGACCTCTATGTCAAGAGTATCAAGACTCCATGTTTCAATGAGTTCAATAAACTTCTTAGTGTTGTGATACTCACCTTGATGAGTAATATTTAAAAAGTCATACTCTGACTTTTTATCGATAAGATTTTTTAGGTAATCCAAAATCTCCACACAAGTAATATGTCGATGAGAGTAGGCGAGGTCATAGATGATTTGCTTAACTTCCCTGGGGGAAATTCCAAATTTTCCTTCGTACATAGAGTCATTGTCATATTCATCTTGAACATCATCCACACCCATTTTTAAAATTTGTCTTGACTCAGAATCAAAGCTGTCGGGAGTTTCTTTATCTGAATAAAGAAAGCATTTTTCCAGAGGGGAGATCGCCTCTGCAATCTTTCCAAGTTTTTCGTCTCGATAATTTTTTGCTAATGGTGCCCTCATCCTCGTCATAATTGACCATAAGCATAGGGCCGTAAGTGAATGTGGTTCAAAGGTCGTTTCATCTTTGAGCTTCTGTATCTGTTCTACGTAGATTTTTGATTCCTCATGATAGTTCATTAGATAGGGAACCTTTAAAAAATTAAATCTTCCCTTGAAGGAATTGAAGTCTGGATGCTGTTTAAAAGCTGCAAAATGAATTTCATTGGAGGAACCAATAAAGAAAATATCAAGCTCAGTTAAAATTCCATGAAGGTTTATTGTTTTTGATTCCATGGTCATGAGTAGGTACTTAAAGGTATCTAGTGGTCGTTTTAAAAGATCTGAAAATTCCAGTATTCCTCTATTGGCAAGAACAACTTCACCGGAAATAGAATACAGGTTGAGAGACTGAAGACTTGGTGGCAGCGAGGCGAGTCTTCGGTCCATAGTTATTTGTTGGAGATTTGCATCCACATGAAGTTGAGGCTCTATGGTTGTTGCACCAATCGAGTAACGACGGTTGATGAATAGCCTTTCCACTCGAATATGTTTAAAAACTTCTTGATAGCTTCCTTTGTAGTTCTTTAAGAGAGCATCAAAGATTAAGCGGTTTCTTTGTGAGAGGTCTCCATTATAGAGGTAGGACTTTTTAATGGTCTCTAATCTCGTTCCGTCATTTTTGAAGGCGTTATTAATGAGAAGTTGGCGGGTTTTGATGGGAAGAAGGAGTAAAGGATGGTCTTTTAGCTCTGACGTTATGATGGCAGAGATGTCTTTATCTTCAAGGAATGCGTAAGAGTTAATATTTTTGTCACCCATGGTGCTAGAGAGTCCTAAAGAGCCTTTTACGAATTGGTCTATGGGAAATACCCAGCTAAAAGAAAATAGAGAGCCCTCATCTGTGTTTGAGTAGTCCTCAGCGGCGAGCATGATTTTTTTTATAAGGCTTGATTTTGATGATCCGTTTGGTCCTATGAGTAAGATGAATTTATTGTTAAATCCCTCTTCCATAAAATTTTGAAGGAATTGATAAATTCTTTTTTGGGTTTTTATTTGTCCTTGAACAGGAGGTGCATCAGCATGCTCTCGAGAGAAGAGCTTGTAGGTTCCCCTTTCATCCTTTCCAAAGTAGTCGAACATATCCTTAAGGTAAATGTTGGTGGGCCTTAATTCTTTTTCGGAGTTTTTTTCATAGAGTTTCATGTAGTCATCAAATGACAATACATTTTGGTAACGGCCTTCTTCTTTATTTACTTCTTCCATCCATTTCATATAACCTGATCCTGTGAAGAGACATTCTGATAATTCTATTATACCAAAGATCATCCTAATCTTGTGTAGTCTAAGTATTTTAAGCATAATTTTGCTCTTCCTGCGACCACAGGAAAATGTTCGCACGAAAAAAAAGCGTCCAAAGAGTAACGAGAAGCTTTTTAGTCAGGTGATCAAGGCCTCTATTCCCTCTATTTTAAAATTATGGGAAGAAGGGGATCGGTCTTTCCCTGAGAAGGGAGTGCAGTGTCATGATGAAATTGACCATCAAAAAGAAGTAGGACTCAGTTATTACCAGTGTAATCCGCATTTTTGGCAATGCTACTGGCAATCCGGGACAACTCAGTTTCCGGCACTAGAGATAGATCTTTATGGTCAGACGTTTCATGTTGTGGCAAGGCCATCTTTCAATGCGATTGCCGAATACTCTCCTTCCTCAAGATTTTATGATCTCTTTAAAAGGGCATCCTCAGATACTGATTTGAATTATGGTTATATTGTTGAATTGGCCGTGAAAGAAATTCCTGGTCTTTTTCAGAGAATGATTTTGACAGATACATGCAGAGATACTTATCTCCCTCAAAGGATCTATGGGTACGGTCGACCCAAGGAGAGGCAGGATGAAGGGTTTATTTGGGATAATTTTGGAAGAGATCTATTTATTGATAAGTTTTATGTGACCAACCGTCAGCTCAATGAGTGGAGGATCTTCAAAGGGGAGTCTTCAAAGGTTGAGCCAGACAGAAAGAAGTGGCCTTTACCCGCATTAATTTCAAAAAAGGAACAAATAGAGTACTGCTCTTTTTATGGGAAGCGACTTTTGGAGGCAAAAATTTTCGATGCCGCTGCAATGTCACCCACTGATATTAAAAATCCTACCCCTGACAATATAGACCGGCCTGATACTCCCTGGCAGAGAGATTTATCGAAAACTTTTCTCGGCGTGGCCCGCATTAACCCGGACTATCAGTTAACACCCCTTGATTGTGAGCTAGCACAAGTTAAGGGGTGTGAGATCAAATATTTTTCAACAGATTCCGTTACGTGGATGGGATTTCATTACCCACTGGGTTTTTATCCGGAATCATTGGAAAACTTCATAGAGCCGTCTAAAAATCTGAAATTATCTTCACACTTGTTAGACCCTTCATCTCCGTGGCATCAGTTAGGAAAATTGTCCGAATGGAAATCCACTGAACGTGATCCTTTGCCAGTGGCCTTTCGTTGTTACGAGGAGGTGACACTATGATGATCTTGTTCCTGCTAACAAGTTTCTTCGTTTTTGGCGAAGTACAAGACCCTCACTGGGACCACATCCAGGAAGTGAGTGATAGACATGAATTTCTTAAGAGTAACGAATCAATCACTCAACCTCAGGATACCTGGCAAACACTTTTTTCGTTGGTCTATGTCGATCAAAATGTTCAAAAAGTTAAAGACTGTATTTTTTTTAAAGTTCCAGGAAAGGATCCTGGAACTTTAAAGATCAAATCCATTCCTTATGACCAATTATGTGACACTTACCTTTTGAATCATGGAGATAAGGAATTTAAAGGAATTAAAACTCTTCAGTTTTCTACTTCAGATGAAGAGGTCATAATTAGCTACTCAACCATGGACTTTAAGTCCAAAAACTTAACTGCTCTCTTGCAAAAAAAAGATTCACCCATTGTAACGACCATGCATCTTTCCTCCGCTGAATACAGGCATCCCAAAGTGCTTTTCCTTGCTTCAAAACTAATCCAGGGAGACTCATCGAAGCAGAGTTTTAAAAAAGACCATGAAATTTGTCACAATATTGATGAGGACTGCAGGGAGATTTCTCCTTCTGACTGCTCTGATTGTGAAAGAGGTTGGTATGAAGTACCAAATGGATGTCCAAAAGGTCCAAAGTATTGTGGGATTCAAAATTGTGGAAGACAGAACGCCCCTGCCTGCCGGCGTGGTCTAAAGTGGCAGAGAAAGGAAGGTGTGTTTGATTGCCAATTGGATTCAAGCTTTGCTTACTGCTCAAAGGGTTTATCCATTCAATGTGAAGGCAGAAAGGCTTTTTGTCGTTAAAAAATACTTTTTAATGAAGTTCAAGTTCTTGAGGGATGATTTCAGTGCCTAGAAATCGGGCCTTAACCCGGTCTTTGTGATTGACTGTCTTGTCTTCCGTAAAGCAATCATTGGTCTCTTTGAAAAACTCATGACAGAACATAATGGGCTGGTGAACGACAGTCTTTGCGTGATTTATTTTTCGGGTTTTTGTGTTTATGACAAATTCCGAGAAATTTAAAGCTCCTCCTTGAGAAAATCCTCCAGTGACAAGAACTCCGTTCACAAAATTGGCCATCTTATCGTGACTTCTTCCACCCACAACAACATCAACAAGCTGTGGTGGTAGTCTTTTCAAGTAGTCTCCAAGGCTATTGTTAAGAAGGCACGCTTTTTGATCATGAGGATCAAAATTAACTTTTCCTCTGGGAAGATTTCTTTCATTCATAAGATTGGTACTGCAATCAATACTCTGGTGGGTCATGACGATTATCATGTCTGCACCTAGAGACTTTAATAATCTGGCATGCCTCAGTGTCGATTGGAGCATGTTTTCAACATAAAGACCGATTCGGTTCTTAACCGGACTCTGAGAGATAATATCATCGGGAACGAGACCAATCATTCCGATACTCAAACCGTCGATATTTTTTAGAAGTTGAGATTTTGTTCCTTTCCATTCAATTGCTCGGGCCGTTTTTAATTCTAAAAGATTACTGAGAAGGATTGGAACATTTGATTTATGACCAAATTCTTCAACATGAATTGAAACATCTTTGTCATGATTAAGATTAAAGTCATCAATCCCTAATGTTAAAGCATCATAATTATTTTTTTTGTAGAAATTTCTAACATCTTTGGTCTCGGATTCTTTGGAAAAAAGACTACCCGAATCGACAAGGATGACATTTTTATAAGTCGCCCTCAATATGTTGAGGTACTGATGAATCACAGAGAAACCACCAATTTTTATTTCCTGATTACTTTTATGATGTTGATCTTCGAAAGAAAGAACAGATGGACTTTGACGACCTCCAGTATTATTGGTGGAGGCAATGACGATTCTTTTTTCATCCTTTTCCAAGTCAAACAATTTTAGGCTTGATGGTTCAGTGTAGAGTTCGAAGTGACCGTGGAGCTTTTGATTTTTCTTATGAACTGAGCAAGAGGCAAAAAGTAGTGTAATGAAAATAAGTTTCATGCTTTTCACTTTATTAGATTTTTATCTTATTAAATTTATTATAGGCCGACTTAAGGGATTCAGTTATGGCGTTGTACTCCTCTTGTCCTTGTGAGTAGTTTAAACTAATTCTTATCACACCTCGCCCCAACTCATCCTTAATACCCATGGCCTTTAAAACCTTGGATGTTTCTGGTTGGTTGTCAGTGCATGCAGAAGAGGTGGTCACAAAAATATTACAAGACTCAAGTTCAATCTGTATGGCTTGGCCATGAAGTCCCGGGTAACCGATGAGGCTTGTTCCGGAAAGCCTGTCAGCCTTTTCTCCAACGATCACGACTTCTGGAAAACTGTTTTTAAGATCATATTCAAATTTAAGTTTTGCTTTTTTTAGGTTTTCAAGAAGATGTTTGCTTTGGTTAAAGCTATTAAGTGCCACGGCCAGAGTCTCAATCCCGAGGTAGTGCTGAGTTCCTCCTCTAAGCCCTCTTTCCTGTGAGCTTCCAAAAACCAGAGGTGTGAGAATTGAGGGATTTCTTGCAATGGTAAATCCAGTACCAGAGAGGCTTCCGATCTTGTGTCCAGAACAAACCGCATACTGAAGACCGGATTTTTCAAAATCAAATTCCGCTTTCCCTATAAGTTGAGTCGTATCGGAAAAGTACTCTACATTAAATTCTTTACAGATTTCGGCGATGTGACTGTAGGGTTGAAAGACACCTGTTTCATTATTGGCGGCCATAACAATCACCATAGCCACTTGATCATGGTGTTTGGTTAAGAGCTTTATAAGATCTTCAATATCGACTTTCCCATTTTCGTCAATGCCCACATTCTTTGTGATAAAACCTTTTTTACTTTCATAGTAAGAAAGAGCATTCGGGATGATGGAATGCTCAATGGGACTAGTGATGATGACGTTCTTCTTAGTGCTCATGTTATCTAGAATAGTGTGAAGGATCTGAGATATTCCTTCAGAAGACCCGGAATTGAAAATAATTTGATCAGGATAGCAATTGACGATATCCGCGATAATTTCCCGGCTTTTGGTCATTCCCTTTGTAATTTTCTGTCCCAAAGAGTGAATAGCATTTGGGTTAGAGAATAATTCACTCTCAAGTCTTTTATGAAGGTATTCTTTGACTGAAGGAATCAGGGGAGATGAGCCATTAAAGTCTGCGTAGATCATGTTATTATTTTTCACATTCATCTTCACTTTTCCTTATGAGATCGCGAGCATCTGATCGAGTGCTTTAAGAGCATTTATCTTCGTTTTTTCATCGACGCTTATGATGTTCATGGCCTCGCCTCTCTCAATTGATCGAAAGCTTTCGAGAAGCCATCTTGGTCGGACTCTGTACATAGTGGTGCAGAGGCACTGGTAAGGGGAGAGGGATTTGATGTCCAAATGGGGGTACTGATTGGCCAGACGATTCACAAGATTAATCTCTGTTCCAATAGCAAACTTTGTTCCTGATTTGGCAGAACTAACTTGATTAATAATGTAGGAGGTTGAACCCGCAAGATCTGCTCCCTGAACCACGTCAAAACTGCACTCCGGATGAACGATCAAAATACGCTCGGGGTCCTGTTCTCTCCAGTTTTTTATATGACTTGGGTTGAATCCCTGATGAACAGAACAAAATCCGTACCAGAGAATAACTTTTGCCTTTTGAATTTGTTCTTTTGTTAATCCACCAAACTTAAGCCGTGGATCATACACCACCATGTCCTCAAGTTTTATTCCCATCTTAAAACATGTATTTCTCCCGAGGTGCTGATCGGGAAAAAAGAGTAGTTTTTCCCCTTGATTTAATCCCCAGGAAATAACTTTTTCTGCATTAGAAGAAGTACAGATGGATCCATTATGTTCTCCGACAAAACTTTTCAGAGCTGCTGAGCAATTAATGTAAGTGATGGGGATAATCTTATCAGGAGTTGAAGCTGTTAAGTAATCCCAGGCCACATCAATTTCTCTACGGTTGGCCATATCTGCCATGGAACAACCTGCTCTCAAGTCAGGAAGAATCACTTTTTGATGTTTTTCAGTGAGCATGTCCGCTGTTTCTGCCATGAAGTGCACTCCACAGAACATGATGTATTCGGCAGTTTTAATCTGTGCCACTTTTTTTGCAAGTTCCAGCGAATCTCCTGTGATGTCTGCAAAACTGATGACATCATCTTGTTGGTAGTGGTGCCCAAGGACAATGACCTTAGGACCCAATCTTCTTTTCACAAGGGCCAGTTCTTTCATGACTTCTTCGTCTGAGAGTTCACTTTGGGGGATTTCCGGCAGATGTTCTTTTGCTTCCAGGTTTTCATAAAGCTCTAGCATAGGCGCCTCAAAAATTTTTTCTCACACATTACTCTTCTCGATAAAAAGGAGCAAGTTTATCGTTGCGCGTCGCGGCTTTATGGCACCATTTGATTGCGTTGCAAAAAATCATTTAATTTTCTTCACTTGGCCCTTTGACGAAGTGTGACTCCTTTTTTAGACTTTAATGAATAGGACCAAAAATAGGACCGATATAAACCACGGATTCTTCTTCCAGGAGATTAGGTTATGAAAATTATCACCATCGGTAATAACAAGGGCGGCGTAGGCAAGACGATGCAATGTTTTCAACTCGTTTGCCATCTTGCTAATAAAGGTCACCGAGTTCTCGCCATCGATTTAGATTCTCAGGCAAATTTAAGCTCAACTTTAGGGGTTAACATCCAGCGAACGCTCATTCCTGAATGGTTAATTGGGGACGTGAAAATTGATGAAATCATCTCCGATGCAGTGGGGGACTTTGATTTCTATAAAAACGTTAAGATCATAGCAAGCTCACGCCACATGGCAAATCTCGCCAAGCTCCTTATCCTTTCTGAGAGTGAAGTAAGAAAGAACGCCGGCAGAAAAGAGCGTCTCATGAAACTTCGATTGAAAGAAATTGAAGACATGTTTGATTATGTGGTGATTGATACTCCTCCTATGCTTGGAGATGAATTGATCATGGCCCTCGTTGCCTCGGATATGATTCTTATCCCAACCCAGGCCCAGGATTATTCAATTGATGGGCTTGAAGAGTTGATGGATACATTTGAGATCATCAAAGAAACTGAAAATCCAAAGCTAGAATTTTCCATCATTCCATCGATGGTAAATCCTCGCAGAAAAATTGAAAGACAGCGCCTCGATGAACTTTCTCAATCTTTTAGCGTAACCCCTAGTATTAGAAACTTGGTGGATATGCAGGAATCAGTTGCTCTAAAAAAACCTGTATTCATGTTTTCAAATAACTCAAAAGGAAAGCATGATTATCAGCAACTTTGGGACTCGCTCGGACTAAACTAATAAACGGATTTATATACAGGAGAGACCATGGCCAAGGACTTTTCCCCACGCATATCAAAGCGTGAACGCAAAGTAACAGATATCACCACTGGAATAGATGAAAAAATTCTGAAGGCAAATGACCAGAAACTTCTTCGTGGTGCCCAGTTATCCAACATCAGTTTGGATCAAATTGAAGTTCGGACTCAAGTAAGAACCAAGTTTAATGATGAATCTCTAGTTGAGCTTGGAGAGAACATTAAGGTTAATGGACTCATTCAGCCCTTAGTTATTCATCGTGAAGGCAATAAATTTGTTCTTGTTTGTGGTGAGAGACGCTTCCGTGCAATGACTATGATTGGGATGAAAGAGGCTCCTTGTTTTATTCTCGAGAATAAGACCAAAGAAGAGCTCATGGCGATTCAGTTTTCCGAGAACCAGGCCAGGGAAGATCTTCATTACATTGATCAAGCAGATTCCATTTATGGATACCAAACTCTCACGGGCACTTCTGAAAGAAAAATTACTGCTGCCCTGGGAATTTCAAAGTCTGAGGTTCACCGGTGCCTCATGATTGCCAAGCTCCCAAAGGACATAAAGGAAGCCGCTAAAAAGTATAACACTGAGAAGTATGTGTTACTTGAGTGGAATGAGCTTCCTTCCAATGAGTTCAAAGCTGAAATCAAAGGCAAAATTCTCTCCGGTGAAATGACAAAGCGGGTTGAGCTTGCCCGCATCATCTCCCAATTAAAAATTGAGAAGCCTAAAAAAATGACGAAGAAAGATGATTCTGTGGAGCAGATGATGTCTCTCTTAAAATCACAAATGAAGGACCCAAAGCTTCAAGCGAAAGCAAAAGCGTTAATGGAAGAGTTAATGAACTAAGAAAAGGGCCTCTCACGGGGCCTTTTTTATTTTGGCACTTCCCTTGCTCAGTATTCTTCTAAGAGTGGTAAACCTCTTTCTCCAGGGATGGGATTTAAGGGGGTTGAACACTGAAGGATAGATCAATATGTTTAACCTTTGGTCAAAAATTTCAGGGTATCTAAAATTTAGACAGCTTGCTGTGGTCTTGTTTTTTATTTTTGCAGAGCTTTCTCATGCCGAGGTCGTGCCCAAGATACGTTTAAGTAGAAGGCCCGCTAGTTATGTGCCGGACGATGAGGTTATAGTCAAACCAGTTAACAATGAATTGTCTTTTTACCAGCAGTATGTGGCCTCAGATAACAGTACCGATGTTGTGAACTCCCGCAACCAATTAAAGGTCTGGAACGATAACCAGCAATTTGCAGATCAATATGGTTTAAATACTACCCTTGAGGGGTCAGCTTTTTATGTCCCCACTCCTGATGAAAAATTTCAGTATTTTAAAGACAGATACATGCGGTACCTCAAGAGAAAAGGGGAGGAGCCTTTTAGGGATGCTCCAAAAAACTGGTTACGGGATGTTCGTGCTTCCAATGAGGTGGATACTATTGATGAAATGGAAGCAAGGTTTAAAGAAACCACGAAAAGAACCAATTCTCAACAAGATGTTCCTTCGGCCTTAAGAGAGAAAGAGGTTTCATTGTGGAAGCAAACAAAGTTTATTTTTCAACCCAGAGTTGAGCAGGGTCTAGTGGTTGTTGGCATCAGGGGCCCCATCGCTTATGCCAGGGCCTGGGTGGGTGTGAATGGTGAGACAGAAATCAATATTCAAAAGAATATTGATTCAATTGGTTTTCGGATGATGTTTAACTACTATGCCCACACAGGTAAATACTTTACCTCAATTGACCAGCGCTTAATGGAAAATGTTTATGCTCGCGTCATAAGCCAAAAAGATCCCACTCAGTTTTTTCAGGATGAGACCCTGATGCTCCTCTACTCGAAGCAATTTTAGACGATTTTTCTCGCCTCCTTATTCCTCTCCAAGTAGACTAAGTCCACAAAAATTTTCATTTTAAATTGGAGTTTCTATGAGTCTCTTTGAGTCTCCATTTTTTCAGGATGCCTACTCTCAGTTAGAGTCTGCAGGTACGACCATGAAAATGGATCCAAATGTACTTGAACGTCTTAAGTACCCAAAACGTGCTCTTCAAGTTTCAGTTCCTGTTCGATTGGATGATGGAACGGTAAAAGTTTTTGAAGGTTATCGTGTTCAACATAACATGACCTTGGGACCAGGAAAGGGTGGGATTCGTTTTCATCCCCATGTGTCTCTTTCTGAAACAGCTGCACTCTCAATGCTCATGACTTTTAAGTGTGCTTTGGTTGGCCTTCCATTGGGGGGAGCTAAGGGTGGAATCAAGGTAGACCCTAATGATCTTTCAAGAGCTGAGCTTCAGGCCCTTACAAGACGATACACAACTGAAATTTCCATGATCATCGGCCCTGATAAAGATATCCCAGCTCCAGACATTGGGACTGATGGACAAACCATGGCCTGGTTGATGGATACGTATTCTCAACTTCATGGTTATGCCATACCAGGGGTTGTCACTGGAAAGCCCATCGCTATTGGTGGATCCCTAGGTCGTGCGGAATCGACGGGCAAGGGAGTTGTATTCTGTATTAATTTTGCCTATGAAAAATTAAATAAAACTGTGAACTCAAGTACTACGGTTGCCATTCATGGTTTTGGTAAAGTAGGCATGCCCGCGGCCATGGATCTTCATGACCAAGGTGCCAAAGTTGTGGCCATCTCAGATGTGTCCGGTGCTATCTATACCAAAAATGGGCTCGATATTCCTAAGTGTGTTGAATGGGTTAAAGGCAGAAGGTACTTGAAGGACATGCCAGGAGTTGAACTCATCACCAACGACGAATTATTAGAACTTGATGTAGAAGTTCTTATTCCTGCGGCTATTGATGGTGTGGTCACTAAAAATAATGCTCACAAAGTAAAAGCACGCATGATTGCTGAAGGGGCCAATGGTCCACTCACTCATGAGGCAGTGGATATCATCACCGAGCGTGGTGGATTAATCATTCCAGATATTCTCTGCAATGCTGGCGGGGTGATTGTTTCCTACTTTGAGTGGGTCCAGGGGCTTCAAATGTTCTTCTGGGATCTTGAGACTGTAAATAAAAAGCTTCATGACATCATGAAACTTGCTTTTGACAAAGTTTGGAACAATTCACAGATCTTCAAAGTGAATATGAAACAAGCGGCTTTCATCACCTCTCTTCAGCGCCTCGAAGGGGCCATGAGAGTACGTGGAATGTGGCCAGGTTAAAGAAATTACGCGCCAAGATAGAAGTCAAAAAATACAAGAAGTTGAGTTTTTAAAACCTGTCACTTTCTTTGCAGACCCTATGGGGGTTACTTAGGAGGTGACTTATGGAAACTCAACTTCAATCATGCTACTTCACCAAAAAAGGCCCCTCACTTATCACTCTTTTTGGCTATTCATCAAAAAGCATTCCGGGGCTTGAAATCAACGGTCTCGGAAAATTTGGAAAATCCATCAAAGAAAAAATTGTTTTTGTCACGAGAACCAGGGGTCTTCAGGTTCCCATAAAACGGTTCGTCTTAAATGCGGAGATTACCGATGATTTGGGTGACCTTGAGACCTCATCAGTAAAGTGGCTTGAGTATCCTTTACTTCTTCACTATTGGTTTTTAGCAGGTTTATTACCCATTTCTAAGCTGGATAACTGTTTTGCTTTAGGTTCATTGAGTCCAAGTGGTCTAGTGGAAGAACCACTTAGTCATCAAGTGGTGGAGCTTTGTGAAAAAAATCAATTACACCTCATTTCTTCAAGTGTAGGGATTGATTCACAAATGGGAATCATTGATTGCAAAGATCTTTTTGGACAAGTGACTCATCTCGATTTCAAATGTCATGGGAAAGTAGGCTAGATCGAAAGAGTCTGTGCCAGTTTCTGGTATTCCGAAAAGTTGTGGTCAGATTTTGTCGTACAGTTGGCAAGATCGTTTAAGAGGACTTTGCCGTTCTGTACAACTGTGACCTTGGGATAATCTCCTGCAATGAGTGCTTCAACTGCCATGTTTCCCATTTGAGAAGAAATAAAGCGGTCGTTAGAGCTTGGGGAACCACCACGCTGAATATGACCCAGAATCACCACATGAGTATCCATGTGGTACATGTCCTTTAGGACTTGTTGGATCTCATAGCTTCTTCCGGCCACAGGGCCCTCGGCAACAATAATAATAGAGGAGTCTTTGCCTCTGGCGATTCCTCTTTGGATGTCATCCACCAGTTTTTGGTGGTTCACTTTTTCATGGGGAAGAAGAACGTTCTCTGCACCCGTACAGACACCAACCTTAAGGGCAATCGCTGATGAATTTCTGCCCATCACTTCTACTAAAAAAGTACGTGCATGGGAGTGGGCCGTGTCTCTGATTCTGTCCACTGCCTCTATAGCTGTTTGTACGGCCGTATCAAATCCAATAGTGTATTCTGTGTTTGAAATATCGTTATCAATAGTGCCTGGAATTCCAATAACAGGGAATTGATGCTCATCCCATAAGGCCTTGGCACCGTTAAACGATCCATCACCACCGATGACCACCAAAGCTTCAATTCCCTGGGCCTTTAAAATGTCCACGGCTTTTTTTCGAAAGGTTTCTTTCATGAATTCCGGGCACCTTGAAGTTTGAAGGATTGTGCCACCCCGTTGGATGATATTTCCCACGGAGGAAAGGCTCATGTTTTGAAATTCTCCCCTCAGAAGTCCCGCATAGCCTCTCTTGATTCCCGTCACCTGGATCCCGTGGTAAATAGCGGTTCGAACCACCGCTCTGATAGCACAGTTCATTCCAGGAGAGTCGCCGCCGGAGCATAAAAGAGCGATGTGAGAAAACTTCATGATCATCCTTTAAACAAACTTTAAATAAAAATAGAATTGCCGGTAAATTCTATTGGTTTCTGAATATTTAATACCTTTAGAATCGTGGGTGCAACATCCTTCAAGGCAAGAATTTCACTTTCAGGGTTGATCATGATTTTTTGATCTCTGAGATTTGGATGTACGACACAAAAGGGCACGTTCGCATCACTATGGGAAGTGTGTGGTCCTCCATCTTCATAAACCATTTGATCAGCATTTCCATGATCAGCGGTTAGAATCATAGTGATGTTTTCAGTGGCACATTTGAGAAAGAGTTTTCCTACACAGGAGTCAACTGTCTCAATTGCCTTTACTGCGGCTTCATAATTTCCAGTATGGCCAACCATGTCTGCGTTAGCGAAATTCACGATATAGAGGGTAAAATCTTTTTGATCTAAGGCCATAAGAAGTTTATCAGTCACTTCAAGGGCACTCATTTGAGGTTTTTCATCATAGGTAGCCACTTCCCGAGGTGACTGCACCAGAGTGCGTTCTTCACCGGGAAAGGGAGTCTCTTCGCCACCATTAAAAAAATAAGTCACATGGGCGTACTTTTCAGTTTCAGCAATCTTAAATTGTTTCTTTCCAAGTTTTGATAAGTATTCGGCGAGTGTGCCCTTAATTTTTTCTTTGTCAAAAAGAACCGGAAGGCGAGGAAGTTCATCCTGTACGTAGGGAGTCATACATAAGAAGTGACCTGGTTTAACGGGGACAGAAAATTCGTCAAAGCCTGGATCATTCATCGCAAGAGTTATCTGGCGTGCCCGGTCCGGCCGGTAATTAAAAAAGAAAACACTGTCTCCGTTTTTAATCTCTCCATTCTCATTAAAGAGTACTGGAGTGATAAACTCATCAAAGATACCTTTGTTGTATTCTTCCTGGATGTAATCGATAGGATTTAAATTTGTTTTTTCCCCCTCTCCGATCATTGTTTTGTAGGCGAGCTCAATTTTTTGCCAGCGGCGGTCTCGGTCCATGCCGATCGAGCGGCCTCCCATGCTGGCAAATATAAAACCGGCATGAGAGAGGATGTCTTTAACGTAAGTGATACCTTTGTCTTTTGAAGTGTCGCGGCCATCGGTGAAGGCGTGAAGATAAACTTCGATCTCAGGATGGTTTTTTAGGATGTTGAGAATTTCTTTGAGATGATTAATATGAGAGTGAACGCCACCATCAGATAAAAGCCCCATCATGTGGAGGCGTTTGGTGTTGGTCTTAGTTTTTGAAATGAGTTCCAGAAGATTTGGCATATCCTTAAGGGTATTTTTTTGGATGCTTTCATTAATCCTAACGAGATCCTGGCGTACAGGACGTCCCGCCCCAAGGTTAAGGTGGCCTACTTCTGAGTTACCCGAAACTCCCTTGGGAAGCCCCACAGATTCTCCACCAGACTCGATGGTCGTGGTGGGGTAGTGAGAAAAAATCTCATCAAGATTTGGTTTCTTTGCGGCTTTGATAGCATTTTTTAAGTCTTTTGGGTTCTGTCCAAATCCATCCATGATGACCAGAAGGACCCTTGGGCTTAAATTTTCTATGGAGTGCACGTTGGTTGGCATAGCTTTTCTCTAGTTATGGTACGGGTGCCCGGATCTCAAGGTCTGGGCACGGTAGAGTTGTTCTACCAGAATTATTCTCGCCAACTTATGAGGGAAAGTCAGCTGTGAAAGGGAGATTCTGTCTTGAGATTGTTTTAAGACCTCGTCGGAAAACCCCTCTGCTCCAGCAATCATGAAAATAATTTTTGCAGGGCGATCAATAAGGTTTGAAATCCAAGCAGAAAAATCTACCGAATTTTTTAAGTTGCCCCATTCTGTAAGTGCAATTAAGTGAATATTACTATTTTGAGAAATTTCTTTAACTTTTCTTATGATGGCTTGCCCCTCAAAATCTTTCTTCTCTGAGGAGCATTTGACTTCATGAATAATAAGTGAAGGACTATTTATTCTTTTAAGATAATTTTTCTCAATCGATTCCAGATGAAGATCTTTATATTTCCCAACAACAATTAAGTGAATTTCACGGGCCATCTAATTAAAAGTAATTTTTAAGGTCAATTGCTTTTGCATGAGCAGCAGTTTGAGTAGAGAAATAAAATTCATCAGGAATTTTGATCTGAGTATTCTTGGCATAAATCATATCAAGATCATAAACATCTCTAGCTGGTCCATTGAAGACATGAACCATCACATCCCCAGTGTCCAAAAGAATCCAATCCGCTGATTCATAACCTTCATAAGAAACAATATGGGCCCCATGATTTTTTAAGTTTGAGGATATTTCATCCACCATCGCTCGGCCCTGGGTTGGGTTTTGAGCGGTTGCTAATATCGCATAATCAACTAATGCTGATGATTTTCTTAAATCAAAGATCTTGAGGTTATCACCTTTGAAGTTTGCCATGATCCAAGCCGATGCCATTGCATGATTTAAAGGGAATTCAAACGAAGGATTTGAGATCACTTTATTGACTTCATTTTGAATATATTCACTGGCCATTTTTTGCCCCTTTCTCTTCTTCTTGTATTGTTTCTTTGGTTTTTAGCATAATTTGCTTCAAGATATCAATGTTACGTCCCGAGACACCCGAGATGGGGAGAACTTTTCGATCTAGTTGTTCCTCCATGCTCGATCTGAATTTTTCGATTTCATCCTCAGTCATAGCATCTATTTTAGTGAGGCAGACAACTTCTTTTTTATTTAATAGTACCGGATTAAATTTTCCCAATTCCTCACGAACGGTCATATAGGCCTCAATAGCTTCATACTCTTCAAGAAACATGGAGCAATCGATCAAGTGAACCAGAGCAGAGGTTCTTTCAATGTGCTTTAAGAATTTGATCCCAAGCCCCTTTCCTTCAGCAGCTCCTTCAATAAGGCCCGGTATATCTGTCACAACGATTGTTTTTTCACCAAGTTGAACGACTCCAAGATTTGGCTCTAAAGTAGTGAAGGGGTAGTCCGCAATTTTAGGTCGGGCGGCACTAATGGCACTGATGAGAGTTGATTTTCCAGCGTTGGGAAGACCAATAAGTGCGATATCAGCAAGTAGTTTTAACTCAAGGTGAACTGGGATTCGTGTCCCAACTTCGCCGTTTTGGGCAAATCTTGGTGTCTGATGGGTAGAGGACTTAAAATGTGCATTACCAAAGCCTCCACGCCCTCCCTTGGCCGCTTCATACATTTGACCATGCTCAGTGATGTCACAAAGTAGCACTCCAGTTTCTTGATGATAAATGAGTGTTCCCACAGGAACTTTTAGGATGAGGTCACTGCCGGTGGCCCCAGTCATGTTTGAGCCAGCTCCATTCTCACCTGGAGATGCCCTGAACGTTTTTAATCCCCTGAAGTGAAGCAGAGTATTTAAGCCTTCATCTCCTTGAAAATAAATGTTGCCACCCATGCCCCCATCACCGCCATCCGGTCCGCCAAGGGGAACATATTTCTCACGCCTATAGCCGACGAAGCCCTTCCCGCCATCGCCAGAGATTACTTCAATATTTACTTCATCTATAAATTTCATAGAAAATTTCCGCCTCTCGGCCGTAAAAAAAAAGGGAGCCTGTTATAAGGCTCCCTCTGTATCCTAAAGACCTTTAAAGATCAATTAAGCAGGTATAATTGATATGATTTTTGTGGTTTTATTGTAAAAACCAAATTTCACTTTGCCTGGAACCATAGCATAAATGGTGAAATCACGACCCATTTTAACACCTGTTCCGGGATGGAATTTAGTTCCCTTTTGACGAACGATGATCATCCCCGTCTCAACAAGCTCACCACCGAATTTTTTTACACCACGCATTTTTGGGTTAGAGTCACGTCCGTTAGATGTACTACCACCCGATTTCTTATGTGCCATATTATAGCTCTCCTAAAACAATGATTTAATTAGATTACTTCTTAGCTTTTGCTTCAGCTTTGGTCACTCCGCCTTGGCCGTCATTCACTTCAGTGATGAGTAAACCAGTATAGCACTGACGGTGACCGTTTTTCTTACGGTAAGCACCTGGCTTACGCTTAAGAACTAAAATCTTACGGGTACGACCCTGCTTGACTACTTTAGCTGTGACAGTGGCTCCACCGACAACAGGAGCTCCAACGATGGTTTTTGATCCGCCAACAAGAAGAACTTTGTCAAAAGTCACTGAAGTGCCAACTTCGGCTTCAATTCTTTCAACATCGATGAGATCACCAGCTGATAGCTTGTACTGGTGTCCTTTGATTTCAACTACCGTATACATGAAAACTCCTTAAAAAGAGATACCACCTGCCGGGGAGGTACAAGTACCTGCTTTTGCCCTAGGTGAGTTTAGTTAAAATGAGCTTATATTTTTTATTCAAGGATATGTCAATCTCTTGGGAAGGTATTCCCTAACGAACCCAATTAATCAACATTTAGTTAAGCATTTTATTATTTGCTCTTTGGTTGTGCTCCTTTGATAATGAAATCTTTAAAAAAATAAAGATAAAATAAGGTGCAAGGTAAGGGTGATTTTATGGATGAAAAGGCTCAAGCTAGTCAAATTCAAGAAACAACTCATGATGTAGCTTTTTATAAATCAATAATTAATAAGGTTTCTCCTAGTTTTTGCTTAGCGAAATGGTACCAGGTTACCGTTCATCTCCAAAATGGACATACTCACAGTTGTCATCATCCTGCAACTCACCGGGTAGATCCTCGGGAATTGGTGGAAAATTCTTCTGCGCTACACAATACCTCCATGAAGAAAGTTCAACGTCACAAGATGTTAAATGGCGTAAGACCTAGTGAATGTGATTACTGTTGGAGGATTGAAGATGCAAACCCCGATAATGTAAGTGACCGTATTTTTAAATCCTCTGAAAATTGGGCCTGGCCTAATTTAGAGGAAGCCAAATCTTTACCATGGCATCACGATTTTAACCCACGGTACGTGGAGGTAAGTTTTGGCCATGCTTGTAATTTTAAATGTTTGTATTGTGCTCCTCATATATCGAGTTCAATCATGGCCGAGTTTGAAAAAGAGGGGCATTTTGTAGAATCTCCCGAGTTTTCTATTAAGGAATTGTATATAAATGGTAAGTATCCCATTCCAAAGGATTCATTTAATCCTTACGTTGAAGCCTTTTGGAGGTGGTGGCCAGATTTGATCAAAAACTTAGAGCATTTTAGGATTACTGGGGGAGAACCTCTTATTAATCCTAATACATTTAAGTTTTTAGATTTTATCGTGAATAATCCAATGCCAAATTTACACTTTGCCATTAATTCCAATCTAGGAATTCCGGATGTTCAGTTTAATAAGTTCATTTCTCTCATGCAAAAAATCCTAGAAACAAATTCCATAAAAGGTTTTGAATTTTATACTAGTGTAGATACCCATGGAGAGGATGCCGAGTACATAAGAACAGGTTTAAATTATGAAGATTACATCAAGAATGTAAGACGATACCTGGATGAGCTTCCAACTAACACAAAACTAATATTCATGTGTACCTACAATGCTCTTTCTGTGCCAAATTTTAGAAAGTTTTTACAGGAAGTGATTGATTTAAAGTCAGCCTATAGGACACCTGCTGGAGATCCAAGAGTTCTTTTGGATATGCCGTATTTAAGAGACCCAAGCTATTTAAGTCTGGCAGTGCTAACTAAGGATTTTGCAAAACAAATTGAAGAAGACTTAGAATTTATGAAAGATCATACCTATCAAAGGTTACAAAATAATCAGTGGTGTTTTACGGAGCATGAAATTGCAAAAATGGAGCGAGTACTTAATTGGTTCAAGTCTTTGCAAGATAATGAGAAAACCCGTTTATTAAGAAAAAGGTTTTATACTTTTACAAAAGAATGTGACCGAAGACGAGGGACTAGTTTTTTAAAAACATTTCCATCGATGGAGCCATTTTATAAAATCTGTGAAGACATTTATAATAATGACAATCTAGATTATTAGTTGTTTAGTCTTTAATTTTTAATTGTGTTTCTAGTCCTTCGGCTAGCTGTCTAAGCTTAGAGAACCCTTCTAGGACATCATTCTTTTTATCTTGGCTAATTTTTAAAAGATTTGTCAGATAAATTTGATTATTAATGTGGCCTTTGAATTGTTCTATCGTTCCCAAAAAAAGCAAGTTGGGAAGGTAAGTAAAGAGTCCCCATATTTCCCATCTTTGCCAAAAATAAATAATCTCATGGAGATCAGGTGAAAAATTGGTCAAATTTTTAATGTGCTGAAGTGTTTCTGAAGATTCCTGACACCATGGGATCTGATTACTGGAAAGAATGGTTCCCAGATGATGATTTAAAGAAGGTTTAGTTAAAAAATCTTTTAAATCTTTCTGGTTGAAGAATTTTTTTATGATACTGATATTACTAATTTGATTGATAAGTGATTCTTTATCCGTAATTTTTGAAAGGTCCTCATCGATTATCGAGAAGGTCGCCTTCCATTTAGAGTTTCTTAAGAAGAAAAAAAGATGAGCGTTTTTTTCAAATGATATCATCTTTAAGAGAAAAACCACCTTCTTGATTTCAATATTTTGTATAAAATTTTCTAGATGATTAATAGTTTTTTCTTTTAAAGTAGGATCTCTTCTTAGCTCAAAATCATTTGCAAATTTTATAAAATTAAAAATTTCAGGTTCAATGTAAAATTGAACTTCTCCTCCAAGTAAAAAGTTTTTATATTTTTCAATTGTCTTTAAGTAACTTAAACATAAATTTTTTTTGTGCAACCAAATGCTGGTATCAATGTCGCTAAGGCCAAATACCATATAGTCTAATGCTAAGCTGTTTCGGTACCAGATTTCCGTATTTGGGTTTTTGATTTTTCTTTTAAAAAATATAAACAGTAACTGATAAATCGAGGAAGTAATTTTGTTTGGTATTGTGAAAGTGAAAATTGCGATAAAAAATCTAATTTTATTCATTTGAACTCATTGTATTTCTTTTTGGATTTATTGTCCCCAATCTTTGTATTACTCAGATTTTAAATTTATTAGATAAATTTACTGATGTATAATTGACTAAAAGTTTTGTA
>CANHIY010000038.1 GCA_947461175.1 Bacteriovoracaceae bacterium | reverse complement strand
AAGTTGCACTCCTTGGAGCTGGAGTGGGAGTTGGGGCCGATATGGAAAAAGATAAATCTACAGACTCTGATATTTCGGGAGTAGGTGTTCAGGGCGGAGTTATTATTGGGACAAATCTCAGCTGGATGGATAGCGAAAAAATTCTTGGTCTTTATACAGATAGATTAAATGTTTATGCCAACTATCTTGGATACAATGTGGACAGAGAATTAGGGGATAAAGGAGATAAATTAAACGCCAACCTTATGTCTTTTGGTGTTCACGCCAGTTATGATTTGGTTCTTCCTAAGGGATCGAGCTTACTTCGTTGGGGAGGAGTAAAAATTCATACTGGGTATGAATATAATTCCACTAAATTAAAATTTAGTACTTCCATCACGGAACAGATCAGTGAAGATGTTGGCGGAGCTACTGTGACAGGTGACTTAAATGCGAAACCAAGTGCTAAAATCGATGCTACCACTCATTCTATACCTATTGAGGCTTCAACGAATGTTCAGCTTCTCTATTTTCTCTCTCTCTACACTGGAATTGGGGTAGATATTAACTTTGGTAATGCAAAGGGAGCTGGTTCACTCGGGGCTGATGAAACGGAATTACAATATAGCGGTGGCGGACCTGGTCCCACTGTTCAAGCTGAAGCAAATGTTGATAGCTCCGGTAAAGCAAACTCCTTTCTCTACCGTGCCTTTGCTGGTGTACAGATTAATATTCCCTACATGAATATTTTCGTCCAAGCCGATAAGGCGATCGGAACTGAACTTGTGGCCGCTACCGCTGGTGTGAGGTTTGTTTACTAGTTTTTCTCCAGATTTTTGGTTGCAAAAGACCTCCCACTCTCCAAAGGCCTCTTTTAGAGGCCTTGGCTTTTTTAAAATGAGTGAGATAATTGAATTTTTCTTTTTTTGAATCAAATCGAGCGTAAGGATAGATGGTGGTGCACCCCTCCTCTATAAGACGGAAACTAAGGTTATTAATGTCTCCCAGGTATCGTTTGTAAATGTCCACTCCCTGCATTTTTACTACGAGATTTTTTTCTTTTTTCAAAAGACCCCTTAAACAATTGAGAGATAAAAGTCCTGCATCACCATTAGAATCAATAAAGGGCTGTCCTTTCTCCGGAGAATCAATTTTAGAAAAACGAAGTTTAAAGCGGTAAGAACCGTGGGAAAGAAGTACTGTGTCTCCGTCATAAACCTTTAATAATTTAACTTTTAACTCCAAAGGAAATAGGTCTGTAAGATCTACCCTCACGAGAAATAAACTCAACATTGGTAGAAAAATCTGATAAGGTCGGCCCATAAATTCCTTTTACTGGAAATGCCGAGGCCCAGGCCTGTGGAAAAAGACTTTGCCCAAAGGATAATTCATTTATGAACGTTCGTTCTGAAGTTAACAATCACTTTAAATTTAAAGTCCAGCACATCGATAAACATTGTGGTGCGAGGGCCGGGATTATTTCTACTCCTCATGGAGACATTGAAACACCGGTTTTTATGCCAGTGGGAACACATGGGGCGATTAAGGCGCTTCAACCAAAGGAACTCATTGATCTGTCCATAGAGATCATGCTCTCAAACACCTACCATTTACACCTCACTCCTGGATCTGAGCTTATCGCCAAGGCCGGGGGGCTCCATAAGTTTATGGGATGGGACCGGGCGATTCTTACCGATTCTGGTGGTTTTCAGGTTTTTTCACTTCAAAAAAATTCTATTACTGAGGAAGGAGCAAATTTTAAAGGGGCCAAGGGAGAAAATGTTCTTCTGACTCCAGAGATCTCCATTCAGGTGCAACAAAATCTTGGCTCGGACATCATGATGGCCTTTGATGAATGCATTCCCTACCCGGCCACAGAAAAATATGTGGAAAACTCCATCGCAAGGACTCACAGGTGGTTAGACCGTTGTATTGAGGCCTGGAAAAATCCTCATCAGGCCCTCTTTGGTATTATTCAGGGGGGAGTTTATGAAAAGTATAGAAAAATCTGTGTGGAAGAAGTCACGAAGCGAGACCTCCCCGGATACGCTATTGGCGGAGTCTCCGTAGGAGAAGGCCCTGAGCATATGGAACATATTGTCCGTTATACAGCGCCCATTATGCCGAAAGATAAGCCTCGTTATGTCATGGGTGTGGGTATGCCCGAAGACCTTCTTATGATCTGGGAGCATGGTGTGGATATGAGTGATTGTATCATTCCTACAAAGTTTGCCCGGGGAGGAACACTCTTTACGAATAGAGGAAAAATCAGGATCGAGCACAAAAATTACCGAAGGGATTTTTTTCCCATCGAGCCAAACCTTAAAGACTACGTGAACACAAATTTTACCAGGGCCTATATCAAACACCTTTTTGATTCAAATGAGATCCTCGGGCAAATTCTTGCCACAGCTCATAATATTTCTTTCTATAAGTCCCTGGCCGTGAGAGCACGGGAAGCGATTTTTGAAGACCGATATCTTGAATTTAAAAAACAATTTCTAGAAGGTTATAAAAGAGACTGAAAAATAAATGGGCCGGTGATTAATTAAAAAAATTATCCATCATATATTTTTGTATTAATTCCCGCTTACCTAAAAGGTTTGACTTCAATGAGCTCACCGGAACTTTTAAAAAAACGACGTCAGGGTCCTGATCTAATCCCACTAGGACTCTTTCCTCTAACTCAAACCAGTTATCCAACAGACAGGACTTTCTTTTAGCTGTAAGGCGAGGTTTATCAGAAGAATCTGAAGGATTAGGGTACTCTCTCACACAGGCCTTTAAACGCTTAAGTGCAATGTCCACGAGTTTCTTTTCGATTTGATTATTAAGATCCTTAAGGAATTGGTTTTTTGCCAGAGGAAACCATTGCTGATACTGAGGTGTGCCTTCAAGATTCCGGCAAGCATAAGTATCAACAAATTTATAAAAAATCTCTGACTTTAAGTGATAAAGTGGGGTCAGGGGGATTAAAGTAAGGGCCCTTTCTCTACAGGCCTTCTCCAAATAATCTTTAACAGGTAGGAGCCTGATCCAGCTTAAGTCAGAAAGGATTTCATTTCGAATATTGTGCTGATTTTTAAAAATATAATTTTCAACTGTTTTCTTTTCATCCCCTCTTTCAGTTAGGTATAAATCTTTTAATATTTGAACCATTTTAGGTACAACTTCAGATGAAAGAATTTTTTCCTCAATAGGGTGAATGACCTTCAGCTCATCAATACCGAATGAATCAATCAACTCTTTGGACGATGAAGGGATTTTTGCGTTAAGACAATTGTAAAATGAACTTATCATATAGCCATCAGATATCTGAAAAAAAGATCCTGTTGGTGACTGAGAGTCATCATGGGGGATGCTCTTACATGCCTCCCAAAGCCTTTTAACTTTATTTAAAATAAGTGAGTGGTGAATGGAAGCAAACTGATGATACACTTCATCGATTTCTGTTTTCACTTTTTCAAAAGTATGAAGTTCAAGATACTTTTTAGAAATAGTTCCCTGAAATTTAAATGGGATCATTTTTAAGTTTTCGATAAAAGAATCCGTAATCTCCATTTTATAACAAGCCATTTTATCCACATCATTCTGGCAATTTATAAAAGCATTAAACGAATGAGTCCTGTCAAAAAAGATTTTCTCAAGACTTGGAAGGATGGTGAGATAGTTTTTATCCTTTAGCCACTCATTTAAATGAGCCTCCATTTTAGCCAAAAGATTTTTTTTAATAAGCCCATCAAAAGAACTTTTAAGGTCTGTTCTGTCTAAAATAAGACGACCTTCCGGTTCATAAAGTGAGGTCTTAAGATGAAGTGCCCCCAAAGCATCCTCACCGTACTTGCCAAGACAGTTTACCATTTCAGAAGACAGTGAAAGTGTAAAATCAGTTGGAGAGAAAAAATTTGAGGCATATTTTGAATTCGTTTTCGTGCAATCCCCTACACTTTTTAAAACAATCTTCTCAAACTCCAGAGAATAATCACTAATCCATTTTTTTATCAGGAGATGGTTTTCAAATGATCTTTTTTGGTAATAATTTTCCGAGACAAAACTAAAGTGCTCCGGTGAAAGATTGTTTTTAGTGTGATCAGCTTGTACGCGAAAAAAGGCCAGCGACTCAGCGAAATTTTCTATGGGAGATGTTTCTGCATAGGAACTTACGACCTTTCGAAAACCCTTAAATCCCCACTCCCTTTTTATTTTTTTTGAAGTATCAACAAACTCAGTAAGAGACATACCTGAGACATTTAGATAATCCTCTTTAAGTGATCTGTTACTTAAATTAAGTCTTCTTCCTTCTTCAAAATCCACGTGGTGACTCAGTTCATGAATCACTCCTGTGTAGAGAAAACCATAATCAGGATTTTCATCCGTGCTAAGACATGAGTCTGCGAGGGTGATCCAACCACTGGAATGGGCAAGCCCGCAGGCCCACTTCCATTTTTGATCTTCAAAAAGCTCTCCTCTGGGTATTCTTTGAACCTCTTTTAAATGATTAAGTGTTGTATGAGGAGATTTTAACATGAGAGAGAGCCTCCAGAGTCCGTATAACTCTTTGTCTGTGAAAAGATAACTCTCAAGAGGAAATCCTCTCCCGTTAAAAATTCCAGGGCGAGGTAGAATCTGTGAAGGAACTTTATTATCTGCAGATAGCATGTGCCCAAAGGTTAAGTACCAAAGATAGTGAACATATCCAGCTACATGATTTTCTTTATTGTAGATTTTATTAAAAAGACAGGGCACATCCCGGCAGGAAGAATAATTAATGCGTTCAGGATTAGCGAGATCACCAATCTCAAGTCCATACTCCAAAAGAAAGTTCGCCTGAGGGACGGGAAGGAGAGATAAATCTAAATGCCTCCATCTTCCCTGAACTTTTTCAACACTTTTAAACTTCTTTTCCTTTTCTAAAATTTGTTTTTTCAACGTTTCAACAGTGAAAATAGTTTTTAGTGACTTTACTTCAGGATTATTGGCAACAGATCTTTGAATTGTATTTATTTCTTCATTCTTTTGGAACCATTTTGTAATGATCAGTTCAGGTGTTTTTTTTGAACACCCCAAAAAAAGCATAACAAAAAGAATAAAAAATTTCTTATTCTTTTTCATGCTCAATAATCCTTTCTATAAATTCACTTCCTTCCTTGTAAACAACACTTAATCCCATTGTTTGGCACTTAAACTCATACTCTGAAGCTTCGTGAGAAATGGGCTCACTTATTTTTTGAGTCCTGGAGTTACAGTTTTTAAATTTATGCTTCCAATAGATAAGATTTCTCTCATCCCCCACAGGATCTCTAAATCCATGAATGACTAAATCATTTTGGATCTGAAACTTTTGATGATTAGGATAAATAAGGATCTTCCCCTCTTTGACGGGAATACTCTCCTCTGAAATGGGGGAACCTTGAAGAGCTATGAGCTCCGTTTTGGTAGTTTTTCCATAATGTAAATTCCTATTCCCTACCCCGCAGGAGTTTATTAATAACAAACAAATAATTAAAAATTTTTGACACGAAGGATGCATAAGTAAGGACTTATCGGCAAAAATACCTAACGGCTTTAGACAGGAAAATTAAAAACATTCTAACCTCCTAAAATTTAATGAGAGTTACCGGAGTATTTCCTGAATTTTAACTTAAGATCCATGATCCACCATTGGCAAAAAGATCACGAATCATATAAGTGACAGGGAACGAGAAAAGGGGCCTATGAATGAAGTATTTTCTTCTTGCTGTCATAATGATGAATTCTCTCAAGATCAGTGCAGAATCAATTAGCAACAGGATCTATAAAATAGAAAATGGTTTGATCAAATTTGAAAATGGGAGGGTTGCGTTTTTAAAAAATGGTCATCAAGGTTTAAAAAGTCAGGATTACATAAAAGGTGAAATTGACAACCAATCAAACCTCATCTCTTTTATCAAAGTAAATCATATGAATTCAGATCCTGTTAAATCGTTTTTTTTTGAAGAAAATGAATATGAAGATACTTTTGAACCATCAATTGTATCTTCATTGAAAGATGCCGATGAAATTTTTAGCAGATCAAATCCTCATTATAAAAGGATTTCAGAATGCTCCGACAGGGCCCACGTTTGGGCCCATGATGAATTTAAGGTATCAGGCACAAAATCGATGAAAGCTTTTATTTTTTTCACGGCTTCATACATCAATAGCGTCCGTTTCAAGTGGTGGTTCCATGTGGCACCCATGTACAAAGTAAACGATAAGGGCAACTTCAAAGATATGGTTATGGACTTTAGGTATTCGGATCGTCCACTAACTGTCAAAGAGTGGTCAGATCAATTTGTTTATACCAAACGTCCCTGTAAGGTAACCACCAAGTTCTCTGAATATGACGTAAATCCTCAGACAGAAAACTGTTACCTCATCTTTGAGAGTATGCACTATAAAATCCCTGGAGAAATCCATGAAAAAGAATTAAGTTGGAGGCTAAAAACTAAGACCACAGAATATGAATTGAAAGCTTCTTACCGATATGCTTTTGACCCAAAATAATAAATGAGATGACATGAAAAAAATCTATTTTCCCATTTTTACAGTTTTAAGTCTTATTATTTCTTCCTGTGGAAAAGATAATAAATCCTCGCAAAAAAATACTTCACAGGAATTTGAAGAACAACAATCCCACGGAGTTTATAGGGCCATCCTTAGACCTCTTAATAATCACCTCTCAGGCTTCCTACCAACAGGGAAGGCCATCGTAGAAATTGATAAAGAACAAATACAAATCTCAACTCATCTGGATGATGACGCTAAAGTCTTACACATCCAAAGCATTCAAAATGGAACCAGATGTCCTAGTCTAAATGATGATACTAATCAGGACGGGATCCTCGATATTGAAGAGGCCACAGCTGTAGCGGGAGAAGTATTAATTCATCTCGATGGTTCTCTGGATGGGGGTCCCGAAGGAGATGGTCTTTATCCTTGGGGAAGTGGATTTTCTTATAAAAAAAGAGCTGACTTACCTGTCATCGAAAATGAGATTAGACTTCGTACAAAGAAGAATCTGGCCCTCGCTGATAGAGTCGTTATGATTTATGGGGTTTCCAAAAACACTCCCCTACCTGAAACGGTTGCAACACGCTCACAATTACCTAAGGATTCTAGTATTCCGGTGGTCTGCGGAGTTTTAACTAAAATCCAGTGATAGCAAAAATTCTTGGCAGTGATTTATTATTATACATCGATTAAAGTTATTGAAATTAAATATAAACTAATATTTTTTACACTCACTCATGAAGGCTCCCCTTACACTGAATCCTATGAAACAAAGAATTCATGAAAGGAATTCAAACAAGGAGATAATCATGAAGCTATTACTACTTTTTGCCATCACTCAATTCGTTTTAACTTCAGCTTCCTTCGCTGCTGAAACCCAAACAAGTCCATATTCATCTGAAAAAGAAGAATTTATCATCATTGTTATTGATATTGCCGGTATTTAATTTTTCAAGAGGCAATTCGTACCCTGTAACAATCATTAGACCTGAAGTATTTGAGATTTCTCCAAAGGGAACTTACACACTTCAGGCTACCTTTCTGGTCGGTTATATTTTTTTAATATTTTTTTAAAAATCCTTTAACATCACTCTATGATGTTTATTCATTTTATTATTGCTGGCTTTCTGTCCTTTAGCTCCTTTGCCCAAGTGTGCCCAGAGGTCACACCTATCAATTGGCTTTTGAAGGAAGTGGAAGACACACACCCACAACTCCTCTTTAAAAGACTTCAATTAGATCAATTACAAGCAAAGGAGTATGAAGCAAAAAAATTCATCAATCCAGAAGTGGAGCACTTTTCCGTCTGGGGGAGAGAATTTGAACCTAAACCGGTTTATATGAATGAATCCCGTTTGTGGTTTACTCTTCAGCTTGCGAATAAAAGAAAAGGCAGAACAGAAGCTTGGGAGAAGGCGCTAAAGGCTGAAAAGTATGATGAGAAACTACTAAAACAAGCACTCTTGAAAGATTTGTGGCTTAATTTTTTTAGACTCCATCAAATTCATGATGAGATGAGAATAAAAAACAAAATCATTTCAAAACTTGAATTCATCTTAGGCCAATATCAAAAACGAAAATACTTAAGCCCGGATCAAACCCTTGAGGAAAGAATCATAAAAATGGTTCTGGATAATTTTCAACTTTCTGAAAATTTTCTTCAAAGAGAAAAACTATCCATTTTCGAGTTTTTAAAAGAAGTGACTGGTTACCAGTGCCAAATTTCAAAAGTTTCCGAGCTAGAGGATAACATAAGATGGCCCAAACCCCGTGATCTTGAAGGTGAGGAAAAAGTTGAACTCGTTCTTTCAAAAATGGCTTCTCTTCAGTTTGATCTCAACAGCGCAAATGCCATTCTAGCAGACAAAAAGGCGATTCCAGATTTACGTATAGCTCCCGTTTTTCAGAACTATCAATCTGGAACTAAAGACGTTTATACAGCTGGACTATCTTTTGTCTTCCCTTTGCCAGTTTTTGACCGCAACCAGACTGAACGCTTTGCCACCACTTATCAGAAAGAATGGGCACATCGGCAGATAGAACTTTCTCAGAAAAAAGAACAAAACCGACTTAATTTCCACAAAGAAAAATATAAATCAGGTCTTTTTCTTATTAAGGAACTTGAAGTCATAGAAGAGAGTCTTAGCAAGTTTGATAACGTCGAAACAAAATTTAAAGAAGGAAAACTTAGTATCAACAATGTGGTTGAGTTTTGCCGACAGCTCGATGACATCATGAAAAATTATCACATTGGTGAAACCTCACTTATGAATGATCTTTTACAAATTTATGAACTTAAAGGTCTTATTAATTCTGAGAACCTCATTAAACTAGTTGATTAACTATGATTAAAAAAATCGTCTCTCTTTGTGTTCAACAACCGGCCATCATTATTCTTCTGACTCTTATCTCCATGGCAGCAGGGATTCTTTCCTTTTTAAAACTTCCCATTGATGCAGTTCCTGACATCACCAATACTCAAGTCCAAATCATCACCAGAGTGGATGGTATGGTACCGGAAGAAATTGAAAGGAAGGTCACTTTTCCAATTGAATCGGCCTTAAACGGAATTATTGGAGTCACTCAGTCCCGCTCTATCACACGTTTTGGAATTTCACACGTGACGGTGGTGTTTGATGAAACCATGGACATCTACAAGGCAAGACAACTTGTCATGGAGAGGCTCACGAGTATTATTCCTGATCTTCCGAACGGAATAAGACCTGAACTAGGTCCCATTTCAACTGGTCTTGGAGAGATTTTTCATTACCAGGTAGAGGCCACGAAAAAAGAAACTGGGGACCAGAGACTTCTTCAGCTCATGGAATTAAGGGCCCTGCAGGATTGGTTTGTGCGTCCAAGACTTTTAAGAGTGAAGGGCGTTACTGAGATTAATACGATCGGTGGATATGAAAAACAATACCACATCCAGCCTGATCTTTCAGTGATGAAAACTCATTTAATTACCTTTGATGATATCGCGGCGGCTGTGAAGCGAAATAATCTAAGCGTGGGTGGGGGTTATATACAAGAGCCCAAAACCCAGTTTCTTATTCAGGCAGATGGTCTCCTGAAAGGAATATCTGACATAGAAGAAATTCCAATTAAGGTCAGTAAATCTTTGAATGTTATAAAAATTAAGGATGTTGCCAAGGTTAGGCTATCAACAGAGCTTAGAAACGGAGCTGCTCTGATTAACGGAGAGGAAAGTGTTCTTGGAACTGTTATGATGACCATGGGTGAGAACTCACGCCTTGTGGCACAAAGAGTGGCCGAAGAAGTTCAAAAAATAAACAAGATTATGCCGGAGGGGTATTCACTAAAAGCCCTTTACGACCGCTCAGTGATGGTGGACGCTACTCTTCTTACTGTGGAAAAGAACCTTCTTTTCGGCTGTGCTCTGGTTGTTCTCTTTCTACTTCTTCTTGTGGGGAATCTTCAGGCAGCTGTGATTGTTGCTCTAGTGATTCCGGTAAGCCTTCTTATTACATTTATCCTCATGAAGATGAACGGAATATCCGGAAACCTTATGAGTCTTGGTTGCCTGGATTTTGGTATTATTATTGATTCAGCGGTTATTGTGGTTGATGCCACCATGAGACTTGTCTCAAAAGAGTCTTTAAGATTAGGACGTCCCCTTTCGAGAGATGAAATTAAAAATGCTTCCGTTGATGGCACCTCTCATGTTTTTAAAGAAGCCTTCTTCGGGCAGCTCATTATTGTTCTGGTATTCCTTCCTATTTTTGCTTTAACAGGTGTTGAAGGAAAAATGTTTGTGCCAATCGCCACCACATTTGTTTATGCCCTTCTTGCCGCTCTGGTTCTCTCCTTCACACTTGTTCCAACTCTTTGTGGACTTCTTCTACCGGGGAAACTGGCCGTCAAAAAACCATGGCTCATGAGACAGGCGGAAAATATATTTGCTCCCTTATTTGAGAGAGCACTTAATCAAAGAAAAGCTGTCATGATAACTGTTCTTGTTATCGTCTTTTTTTCAGGGCTTGTTTTCACACGTATGGGAGGAGAATTCATTCCTCAACTAGATGAAGGGTCTCTCGCCCTTGATATGGTGAGACCTGTAGAAATTTCTACCAACCACTCTATTTCTCAGCAGGCCCTGACTGAAAAAATCATCTTGAAGTTTCCCGAAGTCTCTCACACTTTTTCTCGTCTTGGTACCTCCTCTGTTCCCGCTGACCCCAGTGGAATCAACCTCGGGGATACATTCGTCATGCTTCATCCAAAAAAAGATTGGCCTGAGGTTAATGGAAAAGTAAGATCCAAACCCGAACTCGTGAACGCAATTGTGGATGAAGTGAAAAAGGGCGTTCAAGAACAAGTCTTTATGACCACTCAGCCCATGCAGATGAGATTTAATGACTTACTCGAGGGAACCAGGGCAGATGTATCCATCAAAATTTTTGGTTCAGATGTGGATACATTGGAAAAAATTTCTCGGGAAATTGAAAATTCAGTGAAATCTGTTCCGGGTACAGGTGAAATTCAACTGCAACTTAAAGCCCGTGTGCCGGTGCTAAAAATTACACCTAAATTCCTGGATCTTCGTCAACTTGGGTTTGGTAACGAAACAATCCTTGCTCCTGTTGGTGTTGGGTATCAAGGTGAAAACGTAGGAAATATATATAATGGCGTTCAGCGCTTTCCCATCATCGTGAGGCTTGACCATCCGGACCGTGAAGACCTCGGGAAGATGAGACAAATGCCCGTTGGTTACTCAGATGATCTTCAGGTTCCCTTTGAAGCAGCAGCCGATATTAAAATGCAGGAAACTTATCAGTCTCTTTACCGTGAGTCCTCTGAAAGAAGAACAGCAGTTCTTGTTTCTTTGAAAGACAGAGATGTGCAAAGCTGGGTGACTGAGGCCATGGCCAAGGTTGAGAAAGAAGTGAAATTTCCTTCAGGATATACGATTGAATGGGGAGGAAATTATAAAAATCTTCAGAACGCCAAGCGCTCCCTCTCCTATCTTGTGCCCATGACCCTACTTCTTGTCTTTTTTATTATCTACATGGTGTTTAAAAAGGTCTCTGATGCCTTGATCATTTTTTGTTGTGTTCCTTTAAGTTTAGTCGGTGGGATTTTTGTTCTCTCCCTTATGGGGCTTAACTTTTCGGTCTCTGCTGGTGTGGGATTTATTGCCCTCTTTGGTATTAGTGTTCTTAATGGAGTGATTCTTGTGAGTTATTACCGGGAACTTGCCCACGAGGGTAAAAAACCACAGGAGGCCGTAAAAGAAGGAACAAAGGTTCTTCTTCGTCCCATTTTAATGACAGCTCTAGTGGACGCTTTTGGTTTTCTACCCATGATGCTTGCTACGGGCCTTGGAGCAGAAGTGCAGAAACCACTGGCAGCGGTGGTTGTTGGTGGAATCATCTCTTCAACGATTCTTGCCATATTTGTTCTCCCCCTTCTTTATTTATCCAAGGAAGAAAAAAAAATTCATCAGGAAGAAATCTCTCATGAATTATCCTCCCCTATTCCCGGTGAGTAGGGGAAAATTAAAAACACTGCCCTCCTTAAAATCATAAACTTTATCCATAAATCCTAGCTTTCCTCCAGGGCCCCAGCTGTGTTCAATATGAATAAAAAGACCATCATGATTGAGGGTTATGACTAACCAGTGAGAACGGTAGCAAAGTGAAAATTTCATCCCCTTAAATTCCTCCGGAAGACGTGGAGAAAACCATAGAACATCATCCTTTATCTCAAGGCCTGTAAAGCATCTCTGAAGAATATCCACCGTCCCTGCCATGGCCCCAAGGTGTATGCCTTCACCAGTTGTGCCACCTTGAGTATCCTTAATGTCACTCATGAGGGCCTCTTTGAACAAACTCCAGGCATGTTTCCTGTCAAGTCTTGCCATAACCCAGGAATGAACGATGCGGCTTAGGGAAGAACCGCTGGTTGTTTGTTTCAGATAAAAATTGATATTCTTTTGTATAAAACTTGTTTCAAAAGGATAATTCATCCACAGGAAATGATCATTTAGCTCTTTGGACCCAAAAAGGTAGAAAAGCATTAATACATCGGCTTGTTTATTCACTTTGTAGCGGTTTACATCGTCTCCTTCTTTTTCTAGTATCCGGTCGAGTCTCTGAAGGGATTTGTATTTTAAATTATACTCCTCCCAATTGAAATCCTTAAGCTTCTCATAACCATCAAATTGAGCAATCAGTCCTTCCTCAACAAATGGAATATAAATCTTTTGACTTAAATCCCTCCATTGATCAATTTCACTCTCAGAAATGTTAAGTTTTTCGAGAACTTCTTCTTTTTTTGAAGCGTCTAGTGTACTTAACAGCTCCACTGATTTTTTTATTGTCCAGGAGGCCATGAAGTTGGTGTAGGCGTTATTGTTTATCCCAACAATTTCTGAATCCGGATATTTCGTATGGAACTCATCAGGCCCCACAACTCCCAGGATTTCATAGCGGATTTTAGTGTGGTTATATTGAAGAAGGCTGACCCAGAAACGGCTAATTTCCAAAAGAATATCTATTCCATAGTTTGCGAAGAACTCTCGGTCTTGAGTTGCCTCAAGGTATTTTACAATATTGTACGCCACTGCACCGTTAATATGTCTTTGCTTATGGGAATTGTCCGTAATCCAGTGAGCTGATTCTGGATTTAAATGAAAACGCTGTCCTTCCTCCCGTCCATCACTTCCGCTCTGCCAGGGAAACATCGCCCCCTTATATCCTTCCTCACTGGCGAGATACCTAGCCTCATCTAGTCTTCGGTAACGGTACATGAGAAGAGATCTCGCCAGTCTTGGCATACGAAAATAAATTAAGGGGAAGATGAACATTTCATCCCAAAAGATATGGCCCCGATAAGCCTCACCATGTAGTCCACGAGCAGGGATGCTGACGTCAAGACCTACAGTATTGTGACAAGCGGTTTGGAGAAGATGGAAAACATGAAGTCGAATGATTTTAGTTTCTTCATCCATTCCGTCTAAAGAAATATTAAACCGTCTCCAAAGGATCTTCCATCTTTTCTCGTGTTTTTTAAAATGGTCACTGAATCCATTTAGTCTAAGGATTAATTTTTTAGAACTAAGAATGGGGTGGCTGATGGCAAAATCCCGGGAGGTATAAATGGAAACCATTTTTTCAATTTGAATTTTTTTTCTTGATTCACATTTAAGTGATATTACCTGTTCTACGCACTCCTGATCCATGTGGATCTCACGGGTAACAGGTATAGGAACTCCGTCACAAAGTGCTGTTACTTTTGAGGTGATGGCCATTTGAAGGGAGGATTGATGAGATTTTACCACCAGATAGATAGAATCTTCGAAGGCGAGTCCCCTATCTTCTACAATTAGATGTTTACTATTAAGATCTTTATACCTTTGAACTCCATTATTCATAATTGATCCATCAAGGCTTGTCTTTACCTCCAGTTCCCCCTCCCAATTAAGAGGCGTTAATTCCCAAAGAAAACAAACCAAGTGTGGATTCTCCATACTTACAAACCGGGTCGTTTCAAGTAAACTCTCCTGACCATCAAGACTAAACTGAATCACTCTGTGAAGGGATCCTTTCTGGAGATTAAGAATCTGCTGAAATTTCAAAATCCGTGATTTTTCCAAAGAAAACCAATGACCATTTTTAGTCCTGAAATTAAGACCAGTCACATCGGGCCAGTTCACGAGGTCTTCATTTTCAATCATTTTTCCAGCAATGAAAGTTTCTAATCGGTTATAACCACCAGCTAGATAAGTTCCATGGTAGTGACCACTCGTCTGACCAGATTCCTCACTGGCCCCTCGGATCGCGATGTGGCCATTGCCTAATGTGCAAAGTGACTCTCTTAATTTTTCCTCTTCAAGAGACCATTGATCATATTCAAGACTCCATCTGCCCATACATACTCCGAAGGTGATTAAGTAGCGTTTGGATGACTAACTTGACCTCTTCTAAACTTTTGAGATGAAATTTTGCCAAAGATGGCCTTTGCTCACCCCTTGTTATGACTGCCACCCCCCAGTGTCTTATCTCTCGAAAAGCGTCTTCACTTGTTTCCTCATCTCCTACATAAAGGGGAAAAAATCTCTTTCTATCTAATCCAAAAACCTCATAAATTTTAAGTAAAACCTTCCCTTTGTCCCAATCAACACCCAGGAATTGTTTAATTATTTCCTCCTCTTGGTATTTTAAAATTTCATCCTTAATAATTCTGATATCTCTATCGCTAAAAATGCAGACCATGACATACTGAGAAAGGGTAAAAATGAGATCCCTTACTTCCTCAAAATCAAATCTCAGGTCCAGAAACAAAATAAATTCCGTCCCCATTTTCTTAAGAAATTTTTCTTTTAACGAATCTAAAAAGTTGGGAAGTGGTCTAAATGTTTTACATATTTCTAGTTTAAGTAAAGAGTCCACCACCACATCTGCGCCGGCATATTTTAAGGCGTTTAGATGCTCTAAGTTTCCCTTTGAATCAAATCCTATGACTTCACCAAAACCTCCCTTGCAAGCAGCTTCTACTCCTGAAATTGCATCCTCAACAACAGTACAGCTTGAAGGCTCCCTACCAAGTAACCGGCAACATTCCAAGAAGTAGTCAGGAGAAGGTTTTCCCTTCAGGTTTTTTTGATCTCCCTCAACGGGAGTCAAAATGACATCAAAAAGATCGAGGATCCTACAATCACTCAAGATTTTGTGGGCATTCATACTCGAGGTCACAAGACCAAGGGGATAGTTTTCTTTTTTTAGATTATGAACAAAAATCAAAGAGTCTCTGATGGAATTTACTCCTACAGAATCCAAAAGCTTAAGAAAATAAAGGTTTTTCTGAGTAGAAATTTCCTCCACGTCTGATTCTCTGAAGTGAATCTTTCTATGATCTAGAAAATTTCTAACCCCCTCTTTTCTGGGTCTTCCATCAAGAAGTTTTTCATACTCCAAGGTCATAAATGGATGATAGTGACCCTCATGGAGAAATGCATTAAGAGAAACCTCCCAGGCCTTGGCATGAAGTGCTCTACTGTCTGTCATGACACCATCGAGATCAAAAATATATAAATGATGCATTTTCATCACACCCCACCAGGAACAACTCCATTTAAATTAGAGTGAACGACTTCGCACTTCAATGATGGAGGTTAGGAATGATGGAATTTGAGGTTAACTTAAGGATTCTTGGATCTGTTTTAATAAAAATGGCGCACCCGAGTGTTGGCTTTCGCAACTGTCTGCTCAAATCACAAAGAGGGTAATAAAGCTTGATTATTACCCCATTATGTCTTCTCTAAAATACAGGCACTTAGATAATTTTAAATTCGATGCCCAGAAACTAGCTACCATTCGGGAACTTGGTGATTATCGTGGTAAACAGATCCTCTACTCCAAGCAATCTCATGAAATTTTAGAAAGCCTTCAAAAAACTGCCAGAATTGAATCTACGGAATCCTCTAACCCCCTTGAAGGAATTGAAGTATCACCAAAGCGTCTTCAAGATTTGATGCTTCAAAATTCAAAACTAAAAGACCGACCGGAACAATACGAGTAAGATTTAAACCCACTTCGGCCTTTCAAACTCCGATGAAAATGAACGAGCTAGAAGAGGATTACAAGGAGGTTTTATCTCAAGGAAAAATTGATCCTTTTATTCTTATTCCAATTACTATTTTAGACTTTCTTTGCATTCATCCATTCAGTGATGGAAATGGTCGTGGTGCACGACTTTTGACTCTATTAAGTCTCTATCATTTTGACTACCAAGTAGGTCGTTACATCTCTTTAGAGAGAATTTTTGAAGAGACTAAAGATGACTATTACAGAACACTAGAAGAAAGTTCTAAAAACTGCCATCAAGGGCAACACGAAATAAAACCTTGGATAAATTATTTTTGGATTTCACTTCTTCGTGCTTATAGGGAATTTGAAGAACGAGTTGGCACAATCAAGCCAGGTCGTGGTTCTAAAACAGATCAAGTTCGTAAGACCGTTGAACGTCAAATCGTTTCTTTTGCTATTTCAGATATTGAAAAAGAGTGTGCGTAGATCAGTCGCGATATGATTCGTCTTGTTCTGCGAGAAATGAAAGCCGAAGGTTTAATCAAGTCAACGGAAAAAGGCAGATCGGCCAAGTGGTAAATTATCTAAAGTGCAATGAAAATAACCTGGCACCTATTGGACATATACATTAAAAATTTTGTTCATTATATTTCGAAGTTAAGGAGTCTCCAGTGAATAAAATAATTTTCATAAAAGCTGAACAAGGTCCTGGTTCATCCGTTTTTTATTACGATGACAAAGGTAAAAAATGGATTGCAGAAAAGGGTTCTAGAGCTTGGAGAAACTCGAATCCAGGCAATATGGTAAAAGGAAAGGTTAGTTTACGAAATAATCTTATCGGCATGGCCGGGGGATTTGCAGTTTTCCCCGATTATCAAACCGGTCATAAGGCTCTTATTGATTTGCTACTGAATGAATTCGGCACTTGGGATCTCACTAAATTAATGCAGAAATATGCTCCACCAGGAACAAATGATACAAAAAAATACATCGCATTCATTGAGAAGAAAACTGGAGTGAAGGAAACAATTCTTAGAAAGAATTATCCAAAAGATGCCTTTCAAAAACTTTGGAAAGCAATCGAAGAGATGGAAGGTTGGAAGCAAGGAACAATCAAAGAGTATTCAACTAATGGTAAAGTCACAAAAGTTCTGAAAAATAAGAAAGGTAACATTATTAAATATCTTGTGGATGGCCTTGGATGGTTGAATAAGAAAGAGGCTATTCAACTTGCTTATGAAAATAAAATTGATGCAGTTGTTGTCAAAAGAAAAGGCACAACATTTTTAAGATCGCGTCCAAATATTATCCGTTCTGATAATCTGTCGAAGAAAGCGTGAAGATACTTCTTTTCTTTTTATGTATTATTTCCCTCAATACATTTGCTCAAAAAAGAACTGTGCATTATGAACCAGAAATCATCGAACTTATTGGCGAGATTGATCTTCAGACTTTTCCAGGAGCACCAAATTATGAATCTATCAAAAATGGTGATGAAGTGGAGACTCATTTCTATCTTAAATTAAGAAATTCTATTGATGTCATAGCCTTACCCAAGGACGCTGAAAGCCCCATGAAAAGTGAGAGCTTTTATAATGTCCAAATACTTCAACTTGTCGTTCATGATGATAAAAATATGTCGATATTACGTAAGACAGGAGAAGGAGGTCATCTGAAAATACGAGGAACTCTTTTTCACAGATTCAGTGGGCATCATCACTCGAGGGTATTACTGGAAGTTAAAAATATTAAAAAGATTTGATGAAGTCAGGGTAAGCCAAATAAATATTAAATAATAATCGATAAAGGTTTATTCTCTAAATCATCTGCAAATCTCTTGGCATCATCCATTAGCTCATCAGTAGTTTTCTTTATCGGCTTAACAGCGCTTTCCCTATTGGCCAGGGAAATCCCTTTTTGACCTGAAACCTAGTTTTCGTAAGCCTTTGATATCTATCAAAAAATCTACAACTTGAAATTACTTTTTGCCTGTAACTTAATGATTGCGGAGTGGCCCACCATTAAGAAAGAAGAATCGAAGAATCATTGGTTTGGGATAAATGGCGCACCCGAATGTTGGAGTTCGCAACAGCTTGCATGTGTGTCAGTCACTAATAAGCTCCACCTTATCAAAAACCTGTTCTCATTTTAATGACTTCCCTTCTTTCTCAAAACACTATTTAAACACTGGAAATATAGTGTTAATATAGTGTCTATGTGCTCAATGGATTTTTATTGAATGGCTACTATTTTGGATACTTGAAACCTCCCATTTTGAATTTGAATGGGATGCAGGCAATCTTACTATGAATTCAAAAAAACACGGAATTTCAACTGAAGAAGTTGAAGCCGTATTTAGATCAGGTATGGCGCTCCCACTTGGACTTCAAATTAGTCCCCCAATCAACGAACAACGTCTTGGCCTAGTTGGTCCAACAATCAACGGCAAACTTTTACAAATAGCATTCACTCTAAGAGAAGGAAGAGTACGAGTTATCAGTGCCCGTCCAGCTCATAAGAAGGAGAGACAATCGTATGAAGAAATCTTACGTAAAATCACATAAGGATTATGACACCGACAACGAACTGGATTCGAAGAAAATTCTTGCGGCCATGAAACGCTATAAGGATTCTCGCAAGAAACCTACTAGTGTTGCTTTGGATGAAGTCACTATCCAAGAACTCAAATCTGTTGCAGAGAAGCAAGGTATCCCCTATCAAGTCTTGATAAGGGTCTTTATCCTTGATGGTCTAGAAAGACTCAAGAAAGCTGCGTAAATGAGTCTCACTAAGCGACCGCCTACTTTAAAAATGGCACCTCCTGGTTTACACGTTGTGAAGAGGCAGGCCCGTATTTCCAAAAATGGAATTAAATACTTTGTAAAAGCTCACCTTCGTAAGAATCGGGGTAAAAAGATTGTTCTTCTTCCAGAAAATCTGCTTTATCTTTATTGGCACGGAGATCAAGAGTATCCAAATCTTGGCAAGGTCAAAGGCTATGGTGAATTTCCTGAGCTTGATTCTGTCATCCAGTTCTGGCTCAATTTTTGGAAAGAGCAAGGATTAAAATTTCCAGATGACCTTGATCCTTTTTTAATAAAAACGATCATCGCTATTGAATCTCGATTTAGAGCCGCAGTCAGAACGAATCTTCCTGGCAGTTCTGCTACTGGACTCATGCAAGTCACAAATACAACCAGAAAAGACCTAAATGGAAAATCTGAAGATTCTCAATATAACCTAAAAAATAATTATCTTGATCTTGAGATGAGCGATTTTACTGATCCAGTCATTAATATCGCTGCTGGCATTCGCTGGTTAAGCTACAAATTCACAAAACCAAAAACTGGCGCAAAGAAGAATCTTTTTAATAAGCTTAAAGGTTACTACTACTGGAATGATGATGGAGAAGCCTATGCTCATAAAGTACTTAACCTTTATAATGATTCTATCGTTGAACGTCTTCGCAAGAGACCCTGATCCTTACGTCGAAGCTCTGAAAGAGAAGAGATTTTTAAAACTTCCCAATGGGAACGAAATTCTGATTTCTTATCACTCTCCAAGCGAAGAAACTAATGCCAAAATTAGAATTTTCATGAGGAAGAAGGATAAAATTCTATGGGATAAAACTTTTGTCAATGAATTCGATGAACTCTGGAATCAGGCGAACTTCATTCCTGTAACCAAAGACAAGTTTGTTGAAGATTTGAACGACGATGGACTGTCTGAGATTGGAATCGCAAACTGGAATGGTGGAAAGGCTCCATGCGCTTCCTCGGCCATCATTTTTACAGTAAAAGACGATTCACTCCAGTTCTTGAAAAAACAACAAATTAACACTGAGTTTTCTCGCTTCATCTACCCGAGAAAGAATGACTTCAAAAATTCAAAATATAAAGATTCGTTGTGTATTAAATGATGGAAGAAGTTCGATAGTCGTATCTGGCGTTCTTTGTAGGTCTTTGAATTTAAATGGCGCACTGGACAGGAGTCGAACCTGTGACCTACCGATTAGAAATCGGTTGCTCTATCCAACTGAGCTACCGGTGCGCTTTGATGCAGGACGAGGAAAACCATTGATTCCAAAGAGTTTCAAGGTACAAGCATTTTTATGATGAACTTTAATGTCCCAAATCAATCTTGTCAATCGATGGAAATGGCTTTTTATGATAAGTTTCAAAGATGATCATAAAAGCACGAATTTTTCGTTCATCAAAAAGGCATTTTGACTGCCAGCGCGAAGATACAAAAGAAATTGTAGAGACGACAGCCTTGGCCACTTTGTTAAAGGAAGAACACCTGGTGGTTGGGGACTGGGTGATGATTTCCCCTCCTCCACAAGGAGGAGAAGAATGGAAAATTGAATCTACTCTCGAGAGAAAAAATTCTATTTTTCGTAATATTCCAAGGGAGCAAAAAAAGAAGGTCATTGCCTCCAATATTGATGTCATGTTGGTAGTGGTAAGTGCAGGAAAACCCAGCTACAAAAGAGGGCTCATAGACAGGTACCTTGTGCGGTCAGATTATTGGAATATTCCTGCCTATGTTATTTTTAATAAAATGGATCTTCATGATCCCACCGAGTTTGATATTAACTTTGAATGTAACCGTCTAAAATGGTTAGACGCCCAAAGTTTTGAAGTTTCGGCCGAGGACACAACTTATTCCCCTAAGTATCTCTCGAAAGGATTTAAAGAACTTAAACAAGAGCTTAAAGGAAAGACCGCTATTCTTTTGGGTCACTCGGGAGTTGGAAAAAGTAAATTAATCACTTCTCTTACGGATGGAAAGGTTGAGCTTCTAAGTGGTGAACTGGGGAAGGTGGGTAAAGGTGCTCACACCACCACATGGGCCGAACTTATTGATGCAGAAAATTTTACTCTTATAGATTCTCCGGGAATCCGTTCTATGTCTCTAAGTGACCTCACCAAAGAGGAACTACTCCTGGGATTTAGTGACATTAACCAATGGTCAGCAAAGTGCAGGTTCTCAAGTTCTTGTACTCATGAAGAAAATTCTAAAGGGTGTTATTTTCAAAATTTGGATGTTGGCAACAGGGACACTGAACTTATCCTCTCCCGTCTTGATTCCTATAAGAAAATACTTGAAGAGGTTTCAAATATTCCTGACTGGCTTAAAAAACCTTAAAGTCAGTAGCGACCCATAGTTGGTTTCTCATAGTGATCATGATGAACCTCTTCTTCCTGAACAGAAGAAATTCCTCGTTCATTGTGATAAGAAGCACAACTCACCATCAAACCCAGGACAAAAAAGAGAGCTATTGTTTTAAGCATTGGGGCCTCCTAAAAAGGATCAACTCTTCCCCTCTCATCGGAAGTATCGGCTCTATCATGAGGAAAATTTTTCCCCTTCCTTATTCCACAAAGTTATCTCAATTTTCTTTCTTTATTTATGACCGTGCTAAATCTGAACATCCCCGTCTTGAGGGCCAATAGGACGTCTTTGGTCCTGTTTTTTAGGTTTTTTGGGGGAAGAGGATTTAAACGGGAAGTGAATAAGAATTTTACCTTCTTTTTGTTCCGTTTTTACATTCGTCTCTTCACAATCATCCGGCACGCTGAAAGTGTTTGTGAAATTAGAATAGGAGACTCCGTTTGGTGTTTTACTCTCCATTTTTCCTTTAATTGAGATAAGGCCATTACTGACATTAATATCCAGTTCCTGCCCTGCCCCTTTAGGATCAATGGTGAGAGTTCTCCCTGATGCATTTTCAGACCATTCCATATCAAAATGAGAAGCTGTCATGGCACTTCCGAAAGAATCAAAGGCAGAGAGAGATTCAGACATGGCCTCATCCATCATTTTTTCCATGTCACTAAACATGTCTTGATCTGGTCCAATTCCACGTAGAAGCTTATCCATCATGCGGCGGTGGATTTCTTCCCGCATTTTAAGCCGCCTCTCCATTGGATCTGACTTCTTATCCTCATCGGTTTTCAAAACATGCTGACCAAGTATGGCCCCGGCCCAAAAAATCAAACCCATAAAAAGGAATAAAACAACGTAAACTCGTTTCATATGGGTAAAATATGATCTTTAATTTTTATTCGTCAAGGTGGCCGCTTCCTTTATCTTTTCAAACATTTGATCAAGTCCATCAATAAATAAGGCCGGACCTGGCTGAAGAAAAATCTCAGGGGGAAGCTCCCAAATAAATTTATTTTGGACGGCCTGTGTTGAGGGATATCTCTTCGTGAATGACTCTAAGTGAACCGCTTTCCCGCACCAGCAACCAAAAATGATATCTGGGTTCAGGGAAATGACCTCCTCATCGGTTACTTCTCGGTCTTTGGCCAGTGAGGCAATTTTATGCTGGAAAATATTTTCTCCACCACAGGCCCAAATGAGCTCCGAGACCCACTGAATACAAGAATACCTAGGACGATCCCATTCCTCAAAATATACCTTGGGACGGTATTTAAAGGTTGATGAAATCTTTCTCATTTCATCTAACTTTTGTCTGAAAGATTGAACGAGCTTAAGAGCTTTTTCTGGTTCTCCGATGATTTTTCCCACAAGATAAATAGTGTTCAAAATTTCTTCAAGAGATCTTTGATTGGTGACCAGAACCGAAACTCCCTGGGCTATGAGTTGTGACGCAATATCCTTTTGAAGATCAGAAAAGCCAATGACCAAATCTGGTTTTAGAGAAACTATTTTTTCGATATCAGATCTTATGAACTGAGAAACGACAGGGTGTTTTTTTGCCTCTGGTGGACGTAAAACATATTGACTCACACCTGTAATAAAATCCTCTTTACCTAGTAAATAGAGAGTCTCGACTGTTTCTTCTGTGAGGCATATAATTTTCATACTTTTTGATCATAAAGGATTCCCATGTTGAAGGCCATTTTTCTTATCCTCCTCTCATTTCCTCTTTT
>CANHIY010000037.1 GCA_947461175.1 Bacteriovoracaceae bacterium | reverse complement strand
GATTACTTAATCACCCCAAGGCCTAGTTTCATGGGATCAGTTTTTCCGGGAAGACACCTCACTCTCCAGCATAAGAGTGATGATTTTAGTCAGCTTTAAAAGATCTTCGTAGCTAACATTATGAAACAGAGAGATCCTCAACTGATTGCGGTTAAGTTTTCTATAACCATCAATATCATAGGCGACCTCTTGATCCCTTAAGACTTGTAAAAGATCATCCACCTTAAACTGATCATCAATATCAATGGTGGCCACGGCCTCCGAGCGAAACTCCTCTTCTTTGACAAAGGGGCTCAGGTAAGGATTCTCCTCTGCCCAGCGGTAAATGAGTTCTGCCTTTTTTTTGGCCCCTGAAATGACCTTCTCTTCACCGAGCTCATTCATGAGCTTAATCTGCTCGTTTAAAAAGAAAATCGTAGACACAGCAGGGGTGTTGTAAGTTTGATTGTTTTTTGAGTTTTCAATAGCGTTCATCCATTTCATGGATTCGGGAACAAAACGCTTTTGGTCCAAGTGGATTTTTTTCGCCCTCTCCAGAGCCTTAGGAGACAGGATGGCCACATAAAATCCTCCCTCCGAGGCAAATACTTTTTGAGGAGAAAAATAATAAAGATCCACCTTATTAAAATCCACCTTCATCTGTCCCGCCCCCGAGGTGGCATCCATAGCAAGAAGAGTATGAGGGTCTTTGAGGTCTGGAAGGAGAGACATTTTAACCCCGGTAGAGGTCTCATTTAAAGTACAACAAATGACATCATGAAGGGGCTCCTCGTAAGGGTTGATCCCCTTTCCATAATCGATTCTCACAGGAGTGGTTTTTATCCAGGGAATAAGACTGTGGGAGCGGTACCATTTATCGGAAAACTCTCCGCAAATAAAATGCACAGATGACTTTTCCACTAACCCCAGACCAATCATATCCCATAAAAAAGTCGCTCCTCCGTTCCCCAGGACCACCTCATAACCAGGAGGCAAACGAAAATAATTTTTTAGCCCTTCCTGAACTTCCCTGACTAAACTTCTCACCGGCATTTTCCTGTGGCTCGTGCCCAGCAAATGAGGAACGGTTTCGGCCAAGGCCATAACCGATTTTCTTGGAATAAGCGAAGGCCCCACTCCAAATCGGGGATCAGAGGGAAGAAGGTCCTGGGGAACTTTAAAATTTTCAAACATGGTCGTTACTCCGAAAAAAAAGGAGAGAAACTTAAAGCTCTATGATAGCGGTCCCCTGGGAAATTTGATAGCGTTTAGCCATGCTCCATTTATTAATTTCTTTTTTTTCAGCTTTTTTGTGCCTCACGATTAACGCACAGACCTTACCCCTCTCCACCGGTGCACCCTCCCGGGCCCCTGCCTCTGTGTCAGACAAATCCGCGGACCATTTTATTTTCAAGGCCGGCACCTATACGGAATTTTACAACCAGGTTCAAATCGATACCACCGGTCGCATGAAGGAATTTGACCGGGCCCCCACCATTGGATTTGGACTCGAGATGCCTCTTAAGAATCACTTTTATTTTCTCCCAGAAATTGACTGGGTCCTTCCTCGAAAGTCTGCCGAAAGGGTGGTGAAAAACATCTTTTTTTTTAGAGCTGACTTAGGCATAAATCCCATGGAGTGGTTCCGTATCCGGGCCGGCACTTCTGTGGTCTGGCTTAACCAACAGGGCGGAGGCGGTGAGGAAACCTTAAATAACGGAAACACCACTTCCACTTTTTATTACCCCATCGAAAACCGCTCAAGTTTTAACAACACCCTAGACCTAGGGGCCGAACTCCTCCTGAAAAAAATCTCCCTCCGGTTTCAAACTTATACATTTGCGGCCCTTGAACCAAGGAGCCGTCAGATTTCTTACGCTCTTTTTCTCTCTTACTACTGGGAACGGTGATGTTTATGAAATTCCTAATAATGAACTTGTTGGCCTTAACATTCTTTCTTTCAGAAAAGGCCCTGGCCTGGACCCTCAACAATAATTTTACGGGCTCCTTCAAAGACAACCGAGTGAATGTCTATGTGGATAGTGGCACCGTGTGCAAAAACAATTACATCACACCCGATGAGCTGGTGGAATTAATTGAACCGGCCCTGGATAATTATTGGAACAAAGTCCCCACTTCTAATTTACGCCTCAAGGCCGCAGGCTTCTCCAAACACATCGACAACATCAACAACGGACGGCTCTGTTCTCCCACCAATGAAACCTGCATCAACGATGGTATCGGTTCTCCGGAGGGACTCATCCCTGCAGTCAACGATATTGTCATTGCTTGTAACAGTAACGGTGTTAATTTTGGAGGCAGTAACGTTCTCGCCGTCACCATCCCCAACAAGTACTCCGGGCGAAAAATTGTGGGGGCCCTCATCATCATTAACGAACAAAGTAGTGTCTTTGGTGGCCTATCAAGAAGTGATAAAATCGCTGTTATTGCCCATGAAATTGGCCACGCCATAGGCCTTGGTCACTCTAAAGAAAATGCTTCTCTCATGTACTACAGGACCGTGGAGCAAAGAAAACGCCTGGGACAAGATGACATCGACGGAGTCTCTTTCCTCTACCCCATGAAGGGAGACCTCTATGGGTTCTCAGAGAATGGTTTGATTGCAAACTGCGCCACCATCTCCACGGACAAAACCCCTCCCCCAGGTCCTCCCCCTTTCATCACCATGCTGATCGTCCTTTTCCTATTCGTCCCATGTTCTTTTCGTTATGGGCGTCGCATAAGGAAAAAAGATCATGGGACCTTTTAACGGAAACTGGTTCCGCGCTTTGAACACTCTGCTTCGTACGCTTCCAAAAGAAGCTTCTCTTCGCTGTTTAGAAGGCCCATATCAATAAGGGCTGGTTCAAAACCAATGTAAACCAGAGGAACGAGGCAAAGCATATTTGGGTACTCAGGATGCTTATCCACCCAGGCTATATTTTCGAGGCGCACCCCCCCAAGTCCTGGGATGTAAATGCCGGGCTCCATGGAAACCACCTGGCCCATTTTCATAGGCACATTTGAAATGGTGGAAAGCCTCACACCTGGTTCATGGACATGAATCCCCACTCCATGGCCCGTGCCGTGGTTGTAGTCGTAGCCCTTTTTCCTCATGGCACTTCGTGCCAGTCCATCCAGCACCACACCTTTTGTTCCCTCAGGAAAAACCGCCGACTGAACGGCCAGAAGTCCCTTCAGTGTAAGGGTGTACATTTGGGTCAATTTCGGATCAGGTTTTTTTGAAGAATCCCCAAAGAAAGTTCTGGTGGTGTCCGTGGCCCACCCTCCCTCAAAATACCCTCCTGAATCCAGAAGAATCATGTCTGAGTCTTTAATCACCACTTCATCCGAGGGGGTTCCATAATGAATGATTGAGCCATTAGGGCCCACACCCGCGATGGTGTTAAAGCTCTGCTCCACCGCCCCTTGTTCACGGTACTTTTTCGTGGTCTCTTCATAGAGGTCAAGTTCAGTGATCCTCTTATTTTCCTTAAGGGAATTCTTCACCCACTTAATGGTATTAAAAATCGCCTTATCTGCTTTTTTAAAGGAGTTTTGAATTTGTTTTAACTCCACAGGCTCTTTGATGGATTGAAACTCATAGAGTCCCCCCATTTTTTCTCTCAAACGGTCTGTGCCAAAAACTTTAATGAGCATCCCAAAATCACCACTATTAAGCATGGAGGGATCAAACCAAACCTCCTGAAGGTGGAGGTGATTTTGAATCCGGTCTAACTCTTTGGGAAGAAGTTGAAAAGGAGTGGCAATAAACTCTAACCCAATCTCTTTTTTGGCCTTATCACTGATAGGGGTCTCTGGTGAGACAAAAACAAAAACTTTCTCTTTTGTGACCAGGGCCTTGGCATAGAAACTAGAAAGATATGGAAGATGGTAGCCCCTGCAGTTTGTAAGCCAGGCGATGGAGTCTAGGGCCGTAAGAAACATCCCCTCTTTGTCTGTTTTAAAAATAGAGCGGGTTTTTTCCAAGGTATCACGTCCCCTCCACTCCCTTTGAATGAACTGAACTTCCTTTAAAGGAGGAAGAGGTTCAAAGTTGATAATCCCAGAAAGCTCCCCCGCTTCAAGGGAAATAACATCAGTTGCACTCTCCGCTAACACTTTCAAAAACTCTAAGCTCGTCCTGTCTGGTTCATGGCCCAATTTTCTTAGGCCAAAACTCCTCACATCCCTGGCAAGCTCTTGGGAAATGGATGATGGTCCTGAGACCTTCACCACCTCAACCTCATCTTTTAGGGCCTCTAGCTCCTTATCGGCCTGTTCATGGTAGCGACCGTCCACGTAGAGCCTCACCTTAGAGTTCAAAGGTACCAAAACCTCTGCAGTGGAGCCCGTGAATCCAGTAATGTAGTAGCGGTGATTGTCCTCGAGAGGAACGTATTCATTTAAAAAAGGGTCAAAACTTGAGATGTAGAGCCCATCTAGGCCACGCTCAGTCATAAGTTTTTTAAGCTTTTGGATGTTAGATTTAATAGTTTGATTTGAAAGAGTGAATGATTTTTTCATACAATAACCTCGCCCTTTAAAAATACTCTCCTCTCTTATTCTTTGGGAAGGCTTTTATGAAAATTCAAACTCCAGTTTATTACGGTGATTACCTGCAGCTTCCTAAAATTCTTCATTCTCAAAAAACGGAGAGCGAAAAGTATGGAAAACCTGCCCACGATGAAACACTTTTTATCATCATCCACCAGACTTATGAGCTGTGGTTTAAACAAATCCTCCACGAACTTGACTCCGTGAGAGTCCTGATGGAGCAGGAATTCATCCCCTCCACAGATCTTTCTACGATTAGCTCAAGAATTAACCGAGTCACGGCCATTCAAAAAATCCTGATTGAACAAATTGACGTCATGGAGACCATGACCACTCTGGATTTTATGGAATTTCGGGATTACTTAGTGCCGGCCTCTGGTTTCCAGAGCCTTCAATTCCGTCTTATCGAGGCCACTTTAGGCATTAAAGCTCACCACAGGATGGAAATAGAAAAACTCTTTTTCACCTCCCGCCTTAAGGCCGAAGATAAAAAAACCTTGGAAGAAACTGAAAACAAAATCAGCATCCTTGAGCTCATCGAGAAGTGGCTCGAAAGAATGCCCTTTAGTCATTTTGACGGCTTTGATTTTTGGGGAGAATACTCCCAGGCCGTGACCTCCATGCTTAAACAAGACAGAGAAATCGTTTCCACCAACCCCATTTTAGATGAAAAAACCCGGGCCCTGGAACTTAAAAACCTGGACCTCACCCAAAACTCCTTCAACACCCTCCTGGATTCAAAACTTTTTGAAGCCTGGAAGGAAGAAGGAAAAATAAGAATCTCCCAACGGGCCATGCTCTCGGCGGTCTTCATTTACCTTTACAGAGATTATCCGGCCCTTCAGATGCCTTTTAGGATTTTAAACTCCCTAGTGGAGGTGGATGAAAATTTCACCACCTGGCGCTACCGTCATGCCATCATGGTGCAAAGAATTCTTGGGACTAAAATTGGAACCGGAGGTTCTTCTGGACATGAGTACCTAAAATCCACCACAGAAAGAAACCGGGCCTTCCTGGATTTTTTTAACCTCGCAACCTTTCTCATCCCCAAAACCATGATCCCAAAACTTCCTCAAAGCATCAGGGACCAACTGGATATTGTCTATGACTCATTTAGACCCTAAAAAATTCTACCAGCGTTTCTTAAAAGGCCACGAGGGGACCCTGCACTTTGCGGCCCACTCCCACCACTTCTGGCCCGATGTCACCAGAGAGGCACACCTGGAGTACTGGGATGACTGCGCAAAACTCAGTGACCAAAAGTGGTCCAAAATTTTTACGGAAGTGATCCCCAAGGCGCAAAAGCATATTGCTGAGATTTTAAATTTAAAACATGAAAAACAAATCGTTTTTGCTCCTAACACTCATGAACTCACAGCGAGGCTTCTCTCCTTATTTTTAGGAAAAAAGTCCCTTAGTATTCTTACCACCTCCAGTGAATTTTACTCCTGGAGAAGGCAAATCCTTAGGCTCATGGAGTACCCACAGGTCCAGGTGACCACCATTCCAACCACTGATCTTCTTCATCAGCGTGAAAAGTTTTTAGAAGAAGTTAAACTCTCCCTTAAAAAAAATCCTGACCTCTTTTTTATTTCTCAGGTTTTTTTTGATTCTGGTCTTGCCCTTACGGATGAAGAACTTTTGGATCTAAGTGCCTCCTGTTCAGATTCCACCATCATGGTGGTTGACGGCTATCACGGGTTTGGGGCAATTCCCACGAACCTATCAAAACTTGAAGGAAAGATTTTCTACCTTGGTGGAGGCTACAAATACGCCCAGGCCGGAGAGGGTGTGGGTTTTATGGTTGTGCCTCAGGGAGACTGGCGACCCGCCTACACGGGGTGGTTTGCGGAATACGGAAGTCTTAAAAAACCCCAGGGAACCCTGGTGGGATACACGGACGATGGGTCAGCTTTTTTTGGGGCCACTCAAGACCCCTCAGGTCTCTACCGCTTTAATGGGGTTTGGGACCTCTTTAAAAAAGAAGGTCTTGGGATAGGAAATATTCATCATTATGTAACCAGTCTTCAGAGAACTTTTTGTGAAAACTTACCAGATTCTTTTCTTAAGAATTTTCACCTAACTCCTCTTTTTTCAAAGGAGCTTAACTGGCACGGGCACTTTCTCACTTTCGAGGCCCCCTCTGAACCACAGGCCTCTATGGTGGAGGAAACCCTTAAAAACCTTGGCATCCTCATTGACCGAAGGGGAAGCCGCCTTCGGTTTGGCTTTGGCCTCTATCAGGATAAGGCCGACGTAGAAAGGTCCCATGTTCTTTTCCTTATGGGCGGCGCCCATAAGGAAAAGAACATGGGACCTTAACCTAAACTTTTTTCCTTTTTTGCCGATACAACCCACAAGATCAATAATTTTGATGGAAGTATTGATTTTATCGGGGGAAATCTATGGGCGTAAAATTAGGATCTGTGGTGATGATTATGGTGATGTTTTTTATTGCCAAAATTTCTTTTGAATCCGCCATGGCAGAAAAAACTCCTGAGAAACTCAACTATCGATCTGCGGCCTCAATTGATAAGAGCTACAATGATCATTTGAATTACAAGTAAGAACTTCAGAGTAAGGACTCCTTGGCACAGATTTTAAACTTCTCTCCTCTATCCACATAATTTTTGAATTGATCAAAAGAGGGAAATCCCGGTGAAAAAACAAGATTTCCTTCAAGTCCTTTGACCTTTTGAAAGACCGTCTTAAGATCCCCGGCCTTCTCCACGTCAAAGTGATCCCTTAGTTCCAGATAAAGCCTCTCTGTCACCTCACCAATGGTGAAAATCTTATGGACCATATCCTTATAAGGTAAAAGGTCTGGCAGAAATTTATCGGATTCATTTCTGAGCTTTCCGCCAAGAATGAGATAAAGTGGACTCTTACTCTCTTTAAAGGCCTTAATAGCAGTCGTCGTTGCAAGAGCGTTGGTGGACTTGGCATCATTGTAAACACTAAGACCATCTTTTTCCAAAACAAACTCTAACCGGTGGGCCACACCAGAGAAGCTTTCAATAAATTTTTGAAAGAAGGAATCTAAATTATCTACACCCAAGAGCCGTAGGACCTCATAGGTCGCAAAAAAGTTCGCCTCATTGTGCTCACCTTTAACCCTTGATTTTGAAAAATCAAATTGCTTTTTAAAACTCTCTGGAAGACTCCCTTTGGAAAAGTAGCTCTTTTGAGCTGGATGATTCTTAACTTCATCTAGATAGGGGTTTTCTGTCCCAAGAATCACATGATCCTGGGCCGTCATATTATTGAGTAGGCGAAACTTTGCTCTGGCGTAATCAATAACCTCATCATAGCGCTCGGAGTGGTTGGGAGAAATATTTAAGATAAGACCTATCCTGGGATGAAAATCTTTAATGGTTTCTAATTGAAAACTTGAAACTTCAATGACTGAAAAATCAACCTTCTCTTCTGACAACGCTAAATCACAATAAGGAACTCCAATATTTCCGCCGCAAAAAACTTTTTTCCCAGAAAGTGTCAGGGCCTCGGCAATCATGGTCGTGGTGGTGGTTTTTCCATTGGTTCCGGTAATGGCTATGACAGGTATATCTTTTACATAACGGTAGGCATATTCAATTTCAGAAATAATGGGCACCCCTTTTTCCACCGCTTTTTTTAAAGCAGGGTGAGTGGTTGGAATCCCCGGTGAAATAATGATTTCATCCATCTTATCAAAATGGCCTGAAAACTCCTCTTCTGAAGAGCAGGCACAAGTCCCACAGATATCCTTTAGATTCTCTTCTTCCCACCAGGTTTTGGGATCCCCCTTATTAACGGCATAAAAATCTTGACGGTGCTTTTTAGCAAGCTTTAGTGCTGACTTTCCAGATTTTCCCATGCCAAAGATCGCCACTTTATTTATCTTGTTCATAAGCTGTGATACCTTCCAGATGAATGAATCATCGTGAGCGTTTTTTACAAATTAAAGAGTTCCTAAAACCATATCAAAGAATATGGGAAAACGAAATCATGCTCATGTACCCCACTCCCCTGGACGGGTATGACCTTGAGTGGATTGAAGACCTCCGGCGCTTTCAGGATAAAAAAGATGTCATTAGGCTCGAGAAAAAAGATGTCCTGGACTATATTGAAAACCCAAAACTTATTGAATTTTACCAGATGATTAAAAAGCTTTGTGCTCTTCCAAAGGCCCAGGACTACCCGCCCATGCCCGAGGACCGTTTCACCTGGCTTTTCATCATTCCTAAAAAGCAGCACGAGATTAAAAAACTCGCCCCTCACCTGAACCACCTTTATAAAAAATATCAGATTAAAAACATCCTTGATATTGGCGGAGGGATTGGACTTTTGGCCCAGAGTCTGAACAATTCCTATGACCTTTGTGTCACAAGTGTGGATATGAACCCACAACTTCAGAAAACAGGGTTTGAAAGGCATGAGAAGAATGCCAAAAATGTTTTAAATAAAGTGCAGTATAAAAAAATTTTAGTGTCTCAAAATGAAGAGTTTATAAACCTCATGGGCCCAAACACCATGACTGTGGGACTTCATACCTGTGGAAAACTTGCCCTGGATCTTATTAGGGTGAGTGCAAACGAAAAAGTGCCAGCTCTCGTGAATTTTGGATGCTGCTACCACACTCTGATTCAGGGAGACCTCCAAAACATCTCAAACTTTTCAGTACAAGATTCTTCCCCTCCCCTTTGGATGAATAAGTTTGCCCTGACTCTTGCCTGCAGGGCCCACAAAAAAATGGGTGATAAGGACTATGACCTAAAACTAAAAGTAAAACTTTTTAGATACGCCATCCACATTCTTCTTCATGACCATTACGGGATAAAAGAAATCATCACCCTCGGAAACTCTTCTCCTAAACTCTATGATGAGTCCTTTGGAACCTATGCCCTGGAACAATTTAAGAGAATCAAGCTCTCCCCTCGCCACACGAAAAGTGAACTCGATGATTTTTTTCATAACGAGGATCTTAAAATCCTGATTCAAAGGATGCTCGCGGCCGGTCTCATAAGAAATGCCCTCGGAAGAGCCATGGAGCTCTACCTTGTTCTTGACCGGGCTATTTATCTTGAAGAACAAGGTTATGAGGTTTTAGTTCAGGAATTTTTTGACGAAGAACTTTCTCCACGAAACATAGGGATCACGGCCACTCTTAAATGTGATGGGTAAGGTTATCCTAATTTAAGTGAAACACTTCCCTCATTTCTTGATTAAGAAGCCTCATCTTATGGTCAATGTCGGGATGATTTCGGTCATTAATATCGAGGAGATAATTTTCAGGCCCCATGGGCTTAATCATGAGCTTTGTTTGCCAGATATTATCGTGGGCAATATTGATGTCTTGTCGGTACTGATACACCTCAAGAGTTTCTTTTTTAATAAAATCCTGAATGGAGTTAAAATAGTGGTCATTATAAATTTTCTTACCGTTCTCAAGACGAGTGTAACCTCTCACCACGTAATCAATGTAAACAACATCACACTCAAAAACTTCAAACATATAATTAAGGGCCTTTAGAGGAATAATTTCTCCACAAGTGGCCACGTCCAAGTCTAACCGGAAGGTACAAATTCCCTCTGGATCAGAGGCATCAGGATAGGTGTGGGTTGTGATGTGGGACTTATCAAGGTGCATATTCACGGCAGCTTTTCCCGCACTTCCCATTTCCCAGTTTCCCCCTCCCTTTATGTCAGACATAAGGGTCATAGTGGAGGCCCCTACAGGCTCATAATCCTGAACCGTTTCCGAGAGGATATTCGCCTCAATGATCTCGCACACGTTCCGTGCGATCTCAGCGATATTTTTTGCACAGTATTTAGTATGGATATAATTAATATACTCCTGCCTCTGATTCTCATTCATAGCGATACAGAAGTCGTAAAAATTAAAGGACAAAATTTTCGTTAAATTATTAAACCCAGAAAGCTTAATAGTTTCGTTCATTTTGCTCATTTCTAAACACCTCGAAAAAAGAAATTTAAAAAAATTGTTATAGGGAATGTCGGAGCATATGACAATAAAAAAAGGGCCCTGTGGAAAATTCACAAGGGCCCCTTAAATTTAGAAAAGTTAAATCAATTAGATCAGATTAAGTGATTTCACGGCATCTCTCTCGCCACGAAGCTCATCCAGAGTGAGTTTAAATTTCTCCTGACCAAATTCATTGTGCTTAATACCCTCAATGACCTTAACCTTACCATTCTCAGTTCTGCATGGGTAAGAGAAGATTAGTCCCTTATCCACACCATACTCGCCGTTAGAAGCAAGACACATGGAGTAGGTTTCTCCTTGAGAGGTTTCCGTCACAATATTTCTGATTCCATCAATGGCCGCATTGGCCGCAGAGGCAGCAGAAGAGAGTCCTCGCGCCTTAATAATGGCCGCTCCACGCTGCTGGACTGTTTTAATGAAATCACCCTTCAACCAGTCATGATCTGTGATCACATCAATCACAGGTTTACCGTTGATGTTAGCGTTGAAAAAATCCGGGTACTGAGTCGCCGAGTGGTTACCCCAGATGGTCATGTTATGGATGGCACTCACATCAACCTGGGCCTTAAGGGCAAGCTGGGCCTTAGCACGGTTTTCATCCAAAGATGTCATGGCAAAGAATCTGTCAGAAGGAATTCCCTTGGCATTATTCATAGCAATTAAAGCATTTGTATTACATGGGTTCCCTACCACAAAAATTCTCACGTCAGAGGCAGCTGACTGCTCAACGGCCTTGGCCTGGGCAGTGAAAATACCACCATTGATTTTTAAAAGATCAGACCTCTCCATCCCCTCTTTTCTTGGAACGGCACCCACACAAATGACCCAATTGGCATCTTTAAAGGCGGTATTAAGATCTGAAGTTAACACAATATTTTTTAAAAGCGGGAAAGCACAATCCTCAAGCTCCATGGCCACACCCTTAAGAGCAGGAAGAGCTGGTTCAAGTTCAAGAAGCTGAAGTTCAACCTCTGTCTCCATCCCAAGCATTTGTCCGGAAGCAATTCTAAATAATAACGCATATCCAATTTGTCCGGCAGCTCCAGTCACAGCAACCTTGACTCTTTTTTTGGCCACAAAAACCTCCACAGAAACATATGTTAAATGAATGATCACATTATAAATGAATGAGTGAAGATTCTCATCTTTTATTCACACAGCCTAGACAAAATCTTTATGTGAAGCATAGTATTAGGATCAAAAGTTTTAGCAAAAGGTTCATTGTGGACTCTCAGAATAGATCAAATCAGGGTGGGGCCAGGTCTCCAGGGTCAGGTGGACCGAGACGCAGGCGTTTCCGAGGACCAAGACGTGAGGGGCAGGAGCGTTCTGACCAGCATCAACCAAGCAGAAATTCCTCTGAGAACAGAAACCGTAGTTTCCAATCCCACGGACGGCACAAACCCCGGGGAGGCAGAGTTTTAACCACCAATCAAGTTTTGGTTAAGTACGATAATCTCCTCGAGCAACACCTCATCACCCGTAAAAAATATTTTGAATACTTTAACCGTGTGGACGAACGGCAGTTGTATAAACTTGAGAAGAATTTTTTCGACAGCATCGAACACCTAAGGCGCTTTGAAGCAGGTCTAGAGCCCTGGCAAAGAGAGGCCCTGGAAAAACGTAAAACAGAGCGCTACAAACTGGATTTGACTTACTCAAGTAACCGGGGACTTGACCCTCAGGAAGAGGCAAAAATTGAGGTGACTCCTGAGGAGATAGAAGACCCACACTTCAAAGAAAGTCAAAAAGAGGCCTACCTAGAATACCAAGAAGATACAGAAGAATCTGTTGGAACTTTTGAAGACTATCTCAAACTAAAAGGTCAGGGTTAACCTGACCTTATGTTATCTTTAAATTCTCTTTAAAATTTCAATTGATCATTATTCTAGATTGTATCAGTACCTGTGGCATTAAAGTGAGCAGAGAGAGAAACTGTGGATCCAGTCTCCTGAGCTTGAACTTTCTCTTTCTTAGAAGGCTTCATGTTGTAGAGGTAATTGTTAAGAGTTTCTTCCTGGTCTTTAAGGATGGCAGATTTCAAATCATCAGCAGGGATATCTAAAACTTCAGAAACTTTCTTAAGCATCTTAAGAGGGATATTACAAAGAGCTCTCTCGACGTTTGAAATAAACTGGCCATTTTTATAACCAAGAAGATGGGAGAGTTCTGACTGTGAATACCCTTTAGGGTGATTCATTCTTTTCGTACGAATAAGCTGTGCAATGTTCTTAAAGCAGCGCATGTGGTCTCCGGCTAAAATGTGACGAGAACAAAATAATATTCATTTTTTAGAGAATGTCATTCACCAATCATGAAAAACTTATTATCTATTCTCTACATTATCGGAGCTCCCTAAAAAAACTATCAGGATATTTTAATGAAAATCATTTCGTGGAACGTCAACGGCATCCGCTCAGTCCAAAACAAAGGATTTCTTGAATGGTTCGCTAAGGAATCACCAGATATTTTATGCCTACAGGAAATTAAGGCAGATTTTGAACAATTTCCTGCTGAAATTAGACAGATGAAAAACCATCAGATCTGGGTCAGTTCTGCCATAAAAAAAGGGTACTCAGGTGTCGCCACATTTTCTAAAGAAAAAGTGATTGACACAAAGACTTTTGAAATAAGGGAGTACGACGATGAAGGAAGAGTGCTCATTCACGAGTTTGAAGATTTTTTTCTCATCAATTGCTACTTCCCTCATGGCCAAAGAGACCATAAGAGAGTGCCTTTTAAATTAGAATTTAGCCGCCATCTTCTCTTAAAATTAAACCAGCTTAAAAAAAAGAAACCTCTTATCATCACGGGAGATTTTAATACGGCTCACACTGAAATGGATATCGCTAACCCCAAGGGAAATAAAAACACCACGGGCTTTTTACCCAAGGAGCGGGCCTGGATGGATGAGTTCATCAATGAGGGCTACATTGATATTTTCCGGCATCTTCATCCTCTTAAAACTGGGGCGTACACCTGGTGGAGTAACCGCCCAACAGTAAGGGAGAGAAATATCGGTTGGCGCATTGATTATTTTTTCGTCACACCGGAGCTTCTTCCAAGGATAAAACGGGCCGTGATCTGCCCAGAGGTCATGGGATCAGACCACTGCCCGATTGTTCTAGAGATTAACTGATAATCTTTTTAATCATCCAATAGGATAAGAATGTGTCGGTCCCTGAGGATTAAAACTTCCATCCAAAGGTAAATTCAAATGTGGCCGACGTTCCACTGAACCCACTAAATTCTTCATCGTAAGTTGAATCTTCATTTTCAACTTTGACTTTATCAACGGCATAGAAAGTAGGACCAACTCCCAGATTAATATTAAAACTCTTCCACATCCACTGGTAACCTAAAATGAGTGTGGAATAATAACCTGTGGCACTACCAGTGAGTTCTCCATTAACATCATCTTCAGATGAAACTTCTACATCGATATAGTTCACTGAAGGCCCAAGATACCAGCCCTGAGTAAGGGCCTTGCCGTTAAAATAGTAATTTGCTCTAAGTCCTGGGGAAATGTATTTTACATCATACGTATCTATCTCTTTATTGGCGTACCCCAAATTAGGTCCAAAGGTCCAGGCATTGCCGAATTTAAAGTCAAAGGTTACATCAACCACTCCGGCCAGTGACTCTATCACTCCAACCCGTAGATTGGTTTGGGCATTGACTGTTTTTAAAGAAATAACAGAGAGAAGAAGAAAGAAAAAACTAAATTTTAAGAATTGAATCATTTTCAATGGACACTCCTTGTCGCGTTGGTGGTGAAATAATTATTCCATTAATCATAAAATCCACCAAATATTTTTTTCAAAATGTCATACTTTATGAAAATAAACTCTATCCCCCTTGAGATAAACCATCTCAACTAGCTTTGAGTAGTCTTCCCTATTCTTCCTATGCTGATCAATTAATCTTTTAAGAAATAATTCCGGATTTGTTGGGATTCTTCGAAATGAGAAAGGAACAACCAGAAAAGATGCCTCCTTTCCTGGGTTAAGGTTTCCAGAGGTTTTCTGAATGCCTAGGATTTCCGCACCGGCAAGAGTTGAGCGGTAAAGGGCCTTCACATAAGTGGCCTCTTTGACTCCAGTTTTTTGATGTTGGTGAACAAAACTTCTCATCACATCAAACATGGACAAAAATGGCCCTCCACCAATGTCTGAACCCAAGGCCCAACGGACTTTATATTTTTCTACTTTTTGTAAATCAAATAACCCAGATCCTAATCCCTTTTCACTTAAAGGGGCATTACTTGTAGGACAGTGGATGAGGGCCGTTTGGGTTTTACTTAAGGTCAAAAGCTCTTTCTTTGACAGATGGATCCCATGACCCATGAGAGAGCGCTTACCGAGCATTCCAGTTTTTTGATAAATGTCTGTGTAGCTTTTAACTTTCTCAAAACCAGTGATTTTTTTATACAATGAAATAACGAAATCAATTTCCTGGGGAGTTTCTGAGAGGTGAGTTTGTTTAAAACATTTATGTTTATCAGAAAGTTTGGCTCCCTTCTTCATCACCCGAGGAGTCGTGGTGATCGCAAACCTCGGCGTAAAACAGAACTTTTGTTGGTGCTTTTTCATAAGCTTCTTGGTTAGCTCAAGGGACTCTTCTTCCGTCTGAGTTAATTCCAGAGGTGAGTTCATGTTCATAAGTACATTTCCCACCACAAAGTGACCCAGAGCTTTTTTTATGGCATAGTTTAAAGCATGCTCATGGATGGAACTATAAATAGCTCCCCCAATGGTTCCCTCTTCTGTTAATGTTTTAAAAAACACTTGAGCTTTTTTTAAGGCATAAGTTTTATTTTTAAATTTTGCTTCTGTGGGGAAGGTATATTTTTCTAACCACTCTAAAAGAGAATCCTTAGGCATCATCCGCACATCATCCTGAACCCAATGAAAATGCATATCAAAAAATCCAGGCATGATGAGGGAGTGACCAAAATCAGTAGTGTTTTTTTTGTTCATAAATTTTTGATAACGAAGAAGACCCTCCTTTAAGGGGAGAAGATCTTTTATGACATAACCTTTACCAATCTTATGGGTCACTAAAAGACCCTGTGGGATAAAATCACACACCTGATCATTTTGAGGGTTTAAAATAGTTCCAATATAAAAATTTAATTTCTGCATTGCTTAAGAGTCCCCTTTTAACTTGTCGGTATCATACCCTTTTCGCTAACCTTAGGGGATATGAAATCATCTAAACTTAGTTATTTTTTCTTTTTCATTTTTTTTCTTCTCTCCCAAAGCTTGGGAGCGATGGAGCTTAAGACGGAGCTTAAGATTGAGGAAATAAGACTTTTGTCTGTGAATTCTGCCATCACTCCGGCCACCTTTGATTACTTAAAACAAAACTTTGAAAAACTCCCTCCCACTTCGTTTATCCTTTTGAAGCTCAACACTCCAGGTGGTCTTGTGAGCACCACAAAAGACATCATCACTCTGGTGGGAACCCATAAACGCCCTTTTGGTGTTTGGATCACTCCTGAAGGGGCCTCGGCCTCAAGTGCAGGGGCCATTATTGCCTCTGCGGCCCATTTTATTTTCATGTCCCCAGGAACCAACATGGGGGCAGCCACACCGGTGGGAATGGGAGAAGACATTAAAGAGGGAGATGGCCGACAAAAAGTTCTTAATGACCTCTCTGCCTTAGTGAGATCCTTAAGTACATCAAGAGGTCGCCCCCCTGGGCCCTTTGAAAAGATGATCACCAACGCCAGCTCCTTTACGGCCGAAGAGGCCAAGGAACTTGGGATCATTGATGGGATTATTTCATCTAACGAGGAAGTTTTAAATTATTTAACTCGGAAGAAAATTAACTTAGATGGTGAAGAGTCAACACTTTCAGTCTCTGGTGTGGTGTTTAAGGAATACGCCCCCTCAACGGGCCAGAAGATTCTTGAGGTCCTCGCCAATCCTTCCACTGCCTATATTCTTTTCTTAATTGGTATTGCCCTCATTTATTTTGAGTTCCAGGCCCCGGGTGGATTTATTTCTGGGGCCGTTGGACTTTGTTTTCTCATCCTTTCAGGAATTTCTTTCCAGGTTCTCCCTCTTAACTGGGGGGCCATGGGACTCATTTTGGCCGGAATTTTTCTTATAATTTTGGAAATCTTTATTGTGAGCTACGGCATCCTTGGTCTGTCTGGACTTGTCTCTTTTATCATGGGGTCCTTGTTTCTTTTTCATGTGGAAGACAGCTTCATTAGCATTCAGTATCCCCTCATTTTCTCTGCCCTAGCTGGTGTGGTGGTGAGTGTGGGACTTATTACGTGGTATCTTTTTCGTGAGGAAAAAAAACACCCCAAGGCTTCTCCTTTTTTTCTCCCTATTGGAGAGAAAGGGGTGGTCCTGAAAAAGTTTTCACCCACAGAGTATCAAATCAAGGTCCTAGGTGAAATCTGGCAAGGAAGTTCTGAAGAAAACTTAGAAACAGGAATGCCAGTGGAAGTTACCCATGTGGATGCAGAAAAACTAATTATTAAAGTAAAAAAAACTAGCTAAGGAGCTTATATGTCTATGACCTTTTTGCCTTTTATTATTTTTGCAGGTTTTATCCTGTTTAGTACTTTTAAAATTCTTAACGAGTACGAAAGAGGAGTGATCCTAAGACTTGGTAAATTCTCCGGCGTCAGGGGGCCTGGTCTTATCATCCTTATTCCGGGACTTGAAAAAATGATTAAAGTGGACCTTCGTCTTGTGACGATGGATATTCCTTCCCAGGACATTATTTCAAAAGACAACGTGACCCTAAAAGTTAACGGCGTTGTGTATTTTAAGGTGAGTAATCCTGAACGAGCGATTATTTCCGTAGAAAATTATTACCACGCCACAGCTCAAATCGCTCAAACAACCTTAAGATCAGTGGTGGGGCAATATGAACTCGATGAAATCCTCGCCCACAGAGATGAAATCAACTCAAAACTTCAAACCATCCTGGATGAGCTGACTGGACCTTGGGGAATCAAAATCACAAACGTTGAAGTGAAAGCGATTGATCTACCCGTAGAAATGCAAAGGGCCATGGCCAAACAGGCCGAAGCTGAAAGGGAAAAAAGAGCTAAAATCATTTCTGCTGAGGGTGAATTTATGGCCGCTCAAAAAATTTCAGAGGCAGCGAGAGTCCTATCTGGTGAGAAAGATGCCATCACCCTACGGTTTCTAGACACCATGAGAGAAGTGGCCGGATCCAATAACAGCTCCACCACCTTCTTTCCTATTCCCGTGGATTTTTTATCAAAACTTATGAATCGTTAAGCTGACAGTTTTTTTTAATGATCTCATCTTGGCGGGAGTACCAACGACCGCCAAGACAAATTGAACGATCTCCTTCACAATCATTGTACCATCTCTTTGTGTACTCACTCCAGCACTGAAGAGTCTCAGGGTTAGTGCACGCTGGGTTCACAACTCCTGAATCTTCTGCCCCACTTAATCCCTCAAGGACATTCTCTACCACACCTTTAGCTAAATCCTCTTTTTGAATAAAGACTCCGCCTGAAGAAATAGTGGGTTCCTTAACCATGTCCTGGGCCGAAACAAACTTAAGCCCTAAGCATTGACCGATATCAACAATAAGGGGCACGGCCACGGTGTTAATCATTTTAGTATCATGAAAAAGGGCCACTCTGGGAGTGGAGGCCTTACAAAGATTAAATAAATTGGTCTTCACATACTCAATAATCTTGTCTTCATCTGGTAGAGAATAAGGAAGAGCTGAATCTCCTGAATCGTGATTCCAGCCCAAATGAGAAAAACCAAAACCACTCAAGGTATGAAGTGCTGGACTTTTTCTTCTATACTCCTTCAGGCGTTCAATAAAAGAGTGGCCCTGGAACGTCATCATTCCTCTTTCTTCCATAACCCGCAATTCATTTTCTGAGGGCATAGCCCCTCTTCCATAGGGAAAGCGAAAGAGCTTAAGGGATTGTTTATTAAATTCATTATTGGTCACGTTATTAAGGTAAGAGACACTCTTTTTTATGTCCTCCTCTCTTTGGGATTGAGTCAGTGGAGCTTCAACATCTCGTCCCGCACTGTCTAATCTTATATCATGGGCCCTGTGTTCATGGCCGTGACTTGAAATAAGATGACCTGAGTTGAGTGTTTCTGAAACGATCTTTCCGCTCTCTGGTTTTAATTCCAAATTCTTGCTTGTCACAAAAAATGAGGCCATAACGTTTCTCATCTTTAACTCATTCAGAATTTGAGGAGTAGAATTTTGAAAAGGTCCATCATCAAAGGAGAGGTGAACTTTTTGCCCCTTACAAGAGATCGTGTTCTTCTCAAGAGAAGTTAAAACTTTTTGACCAATGCCCTCGTGTGACTTAAGAGAACAGTCAAAGGAAAATGCTGATTGAATGAAGGAGAAGATGGAAAGTAAAATTAAAAATCTTACCATTCATTGGGGCCAATTTGTCGTACGTTTTTATCAATTTTTGAGGGTTCTTCTGGTTTAATTTTTTCTACAACCGGAACAGAGGCCGGAAGGCGCATAGGAGTTTTCCTGAATTTATCCTCATCTTTTTTTAATTCCCGTTTTACATCTTCTCCAATTTTTTGACTAAGCTCTTCCACAGAAGATGCCCAAAGGAGGGTAGGAATAAACAACATCATGAGGATAAGGTTTTTCATTTTTTAAACTCCTGAAAACCTATCGGTTTAATTGTGATAATAATTTAAATTATGTTTCATCAAAAAAAGAAAAACTAAAAACATCAACTAACAGAGTTTTATGAGGAAACCCCAAAGGGAAAGTCAAAACCTATAAGTCGTAAGAAATATTTGTTAAATTTCTTAAAAGTGCCGATATGTTTAAAAGAATCACTCTAAAGGATCAGGATAAATATGACTAAAAAAGATTCTATGGCAGAAAAAATTTTTATAAAGATGTGGGGTGTTCCACATGATAAACAATTTGATTTAACCAGATTAGCATTTTTTCCTGAGACAAATTTTCGAGTAACCAGTTTAATCCTTGCCTTAATAAGATCGGAAGCGATCAAAAAGGCAGAAAAAAGAAAGGCATCAAATAATAGAAATTATATTTAAGTAACAGTAACTTTTTTCATAAAGAAGAACGTAATCAATGGTTAAATCTAAGCTTAGACTGAAAAGTAATAAATCTAAAAAACCATGATAACTCTCGTTAACTTTAAGATGAGAATGATTGCCTAATCTTTTTACTATTTCACGACAAACCAATATGCCTAAAGCTCTCTTCTCTTGATAAGACATCTTCAACATAATGACTCTTGGGTTAATTTCAATAAACTTCATTCTATCTGCTAAGTCAAAAAACTCCCTATGATAATCAGAACAGCTTATTCTCATGAATAAATCCTTCTCCTCATACAGAAAAGAATCAAGTAACAGATTCGAATCATGAAGAGGATGATTCATAGAAATTTCATGAAAAATAATTCACAATGGATAAAAAAATCATCTTGTTTTATCAAATCAGACCAGAACTTTTTTAAGGAATCTATTCCACACTACCGCCACGGCGGCGGTAAAAAATAAATAAATAATTTGTTTTTCTCTCAAAATATAAGGTCTTTTTCATATCCTCTCAAGGCCCCAAAACTCATGACAAGAAACGATCAAAATTATTGTTAAAAAGACTTTGAGCTTCTCTTACATCATTTTTTCAGGATGGAAGAAAGATCACTCTTCCTCGTGAGGAGAATTTCGTTCAAAAAGCTGTGTTATAAGAAATAAATGATAAAGGAGAAGATCATGAACTTAAAACACCTCACTGATAAAACACTTTTAACAGACACCCTCATCCTGGTGAGACGTGAAAAGGAAACCTCCTTCGAAATCCTCCACCACCTTCTTGAGATTGAGAGGCGAAAACTTTTTGTGGAATTAAAATGCTCCTCCTTGTTTGATTACTGCATCAGGGTCCTTGGTTACTCTGAGGGGGCAGCACAAAGAAGGATCAGTTCCGCCAGGCTCATGGGAAAGTCAGAAGAAGTAGAAAAGGCCCTGGTGGCAGGAGAAGTGAACTTAACCCAACTCTCCATCATGGGTAGTATTAAAAAAGAGAAACCTGAAACTCTTATTAAGGATCTTTTAAAAATCGCCAAAGAAAGTGGAAGTGCAAAGAAGTTCCAGGAAGAGATGAAAAAAACAAAAAAAGAAGAAGTGGTTTCTATTAAAGTGGACTTAAGCCCAGAGGAGGCAGAGGAATTAGATTCATTAAAAAGGGAGCTCAATCTTTCTGACAAAGAACTCCTCATGGAACTCATAAGATTTAAAAAGAAGTCTCTTGAAAAAACGAAATACCATCAAACCGATAAACCGAAAGCGCATAAAAATCAGGAGACAAAAACCATTCCGACCCAAGTAAAAAGAGAAGTTTATGAACGCTCCCAAAGAAAATGCGAAAAGTGCCACAGTCAGTACCGGTTGGAGATTCATCACCTTAAACCTCAAAGTCATGGAGGAGTGCATGAGAAAAATAATCTAAAACTTCTCTGCTACAACTGTCACAGGAGGGAGAGTCTTTGCCAAGGGTTTGTGGTTCCTTCAAAACCCACCGCCGCCGCGGCGGTATTGAGGAAAAACTAAGGGGATTCCTACCTACCAATTTTCTTCTGATAAAGGCCTCATGAATATTGGTAGTCCAGAAGAATTATACCCGTTACAATTCTCATTTCCACGGTTGAAGGCCGATATGCCTAGTTTTCCATTTCGAATTCTATTCTTGTGGACTTAAGATTCAAAATTTAAAGAGATTTGATAACAAATTCATCCTTTGAGTTTTGGTATGAAAAATAGACTTTGCGGATGATTTTACGCCTTGTTCATTCCAGGGTCCCCACCGCCACCGCGGCGGCAAACAGAGAAAAACCTAGAATTTTAAGTGTGATGGGTTGAGTGAATCAAAATGAACAGGAACATGTGAAACAATCACCATGGCCCCATCACTTTTAAGGCACCACTCTTCTAGAAGATCAGAAAATTCTTTTCTTTTCGCCCCATCCATATGGCCAAAGGGTTCATCAAGAAGAAGAATTTCAGGTGATAAGCTTAAGGCCCTCAGGAGAGCAACCTGCTGCTTCTGGCCTGAAGAGAGGGAGGACATCTTCACAAAAGTATCTCTCCAATAATTCTCTGGAAAAAAAGATCTTTGAAACCCTTCATAACGCTCAAAAGAAAGGGGTAGATCAAAAAAATCCTGAACACTCATCTCTGGATCAAAAGAAACTTCTGGAGGAAGGTAAAGCATCTTTCCCCTCCAGTCCTGAAGGGAATATTCCTGGGGACTTTTTTCAAAAAGAGACATTTCTTTCCAGCTTGAAGGGACAAGTTTTGCGAGAGATTTTAAAAATAAACTCTTACCAACGCCGTTTGCTCCCTCAAGTTGAACCACCTCTCCCCTACGTAGTTCAAGATCAATCTTTTTTCCATTTAAAAGGGTCATCTCTTTTACTCGAAGCATATTTCACCAGAGGGAAGGAAAATTTTTTTATGAAGAAACTTCAAAGCAACATAGATACAAAGTGCTGTGCCTGAAATCACTGAGAGCATCATCTTGATTTGAAGGATGGAAGCATCTAGAGCAGAGGTTTCGGCCACTAATTGACCGGCCATCATCCCTGGAATAGAAACAATCCCCATGGCAAGCATGGAATTTATGTGGGGACTAATGCCAGCTTTAAGAGATCGGTAGAAAAGATTTCTCGTGGCCTCTTCCTCAGTTGCTCCAAGAGACAAAAGAGTGATGACCTGATTTTTATGGTCCCTAAAAGTTTCAATATAAGTCGTTAGAGCAATACTCACTCCATTAAAGGAGTTGCCTAAAATCATCCCAAGGAGCGGAAGAAGCCTCATGGGACCGTACCAACCAGTCTCTGAACTTTCCCAAGAGAAGAAAAAAGCAATGGGCCAGATGGAAAAAACATTTGAGAGAAACGATATCCAAAAAATTTTATAACGGGAGGTTTTTGAACGTGAAACAATCTGAGTGGAAGAGTTAAAAGTCATGATCAGAGCGACTAAAAGGCTTACAATAAGCTCAGTGCTTTTAAAAATAAGCTCCAGAGCAAAGGCAAGAAAAATGAGCTGAAGAGTTGTGCGAAAACTTGCCCACAAAATATCTTTTGATATTTTTTTTTGCCTTTTGGAAAGAATGAAGGCAAGAAAAGCAACACCTCCCCAATAAGGAATAAGAGAAAAAAACTTATCCAGCATCATGGTCTTATTGCCCTGAAGTCAGTGTAGAGTATTCCTTTAAAACTTCCGGGATGGATCCCGTTTGGTCAAAAAGAGAGAGCATATCATCCGAGATGTGATGACGTTTTTCAAAACGCTCATGAAGCCTCTTCAGGGAAGTGGTGTTAAATCCGAACTGAGGTAAGGTTTTTTCTCCTTTTTCAAAAAGTTCTCCCAAAACCTCTCTTACCCCTTCGGCATTGAGACCCCACCGGGCAACCTGACCCAGGTCATAAATCCTCTCTTGATGGGACGAGTGCCCTTTCAGATCACTTGAGAGGAATAAAGCCAAAACAAGATGAAAATAAGCTTCAAAATCCCGGACATCCTTAGTCATTTC
>CANHIY010000036.1 GCA_947461175.1 Bacteriovoracaceae bacterium | reverse complement strand
TTAAGTGCATCATCTCGATCTAGGGGGGCACGGATAGAACTTGATTGAAGGTTTACAAAGCCAAAAGGTACTTTCGAAACACCTGTCCTGACCCTCCAGGAGTATTGAGAAAAATTATAATCAAAATAGGCATCACGGATTTGTAAGTAATTCTGATTTGTGCCGGCATCCGAAGCGTAGTCAGGCTGAATGTAGAAAAAAACGTCCTTATTCACCTGACCAAAAAAAACCAGGCGTGCTCTTCTCATGAAGAGACCTTGCTTGTCGCCTATGGACTTATCACAGGATGAACAGGTGAGTTTATCATTAGTTTCTGCAAACCTGTTATACCGGAATTGGGCATACCCCTTCATCATGATTTTTTCGGTCCACTTTGAAGAGAGCTTTTGATCTATCATTTTTTCCACCTGACTGATATTCACTCCCTCGTGAGATTGGGCAAAACAGACCTGAAAAAAAATCATCATCAAGAAGATCGTTATCTTCATCAAAACTCCTTTACTTATGGGAGGCTATTGTAGAATTTTTGGTTTTATTTGTTTGTCATGGTTTTGTTAAGAACAATAGGACTTTTTTATCAATCAGATCACTTACACGCAGCAAAAAAGAGCCCTTTTTTTTCTCATTTCATCACTTTATTGCTATACCCATTACACGAAAATTTTCAGGACCAAAGTCCGAGGGGATCAACCTTATTCCCGAAGTTTGAAGTGTGATGAGTATGGCCCCCAATAACTTAGTGAAGGAACACCAACATGAAAACATCTTATATCATTCATGCTAAAAGAACTCCCATTGGCTCATTTGGTGGGGTGCTATCAAGTATGAGAATTGATGATCTTCTAGCAGAACTCTTCAAAGACTACGCTCAAACAGCCAAACATCAGTTAAATGAGATCAGTGATACGATCATTGGTTGTGCCAATCAGGCCGGAGAGGACAATCGCAATCTCGCTCGTATGAGTCTTATCCTCGCCAACTACCCTCTTGAAGTTCCAGGAACAACCATAAACCGCCTCTGTGGTTCATCACTGGATGCTGTGATGGACGCCCATGGAAGAATCCAGGCGGGATTTGGAGATTGCTTCATTGCTGGAGGAGCAGAGAGCATGTCCCGTGCCCCCTATGTACTTTCTAAATCCAACTCCTCTTTTGATCGGACTCAAAAGATGTGGGATACCTCCATCGGTTGGAGGTTTGAAAATTCAAAAATGGCAAAATTATTTCCACTCTTTGGTATGGGAGAAACGGCAGAAGAGGTTCAAAAGTTACATGGTATATCCAGGGAGGATCAGGATCAGTTTGCACTTTCCTCCCATGAAAAGGCCATTAAAGCGCAAAAAGAAGGAAAATTTTTTCAAGAAATTCTTCCCATTACAGTTGAAAATAAAAAAGGTCCTGTTGTCATTGAGGCAGATGAGGGTCCTAGGGCAGATACATCGTTAGAAAAACTTTCAAAACTCAAACCAGCCTTTAGGAACGGAGGAACAGTGACGGCCGGCAACAGCTCATCCATTAATGATGGCGCCAGCATGGTGGTTGTTTGTTCAGAAGAATTTATAAAAAGACACAACATAACTCCTATGGCCAGGATCACTGGAGGTGCAGTTCATGGCCTTCATCCCAACATCATGGGTCTAGGACCTGTGGGGGCGGTTAAAAAACTTTGTGAACGCTTCCATCATAAAATTTCTGAGTTTGACATTATTGAACTGAATGAGGCCTTCGCTGTTCAGGCCTTGGGCTGTATAAAAGAACTTGATTTGGATGTAACAAAAATTAATAGGAATGGCGGGTCCATTGCCCTCGGCCACCCTCTTGGGGCCTCTGGTACGAGAATTCTTACAACACTACTTTATCAGATGAAAAATGATCCTACTCTTAAAAAGGGTCTCGCCACCATGTGTATTGGCGTGGGTCAGGGCATCGCTCTGTCGGTGGAAAAATGCTGAAAATCATTTTGGGGTTGGTTCTTTTTTTCAATGTGAACTCTCTCTTTGCCTGTTGGAAAATTGAAGGATCATTTTCCGTTGATGGAGAAACATGGAGAATTCATCATAAATTTGAAGACAATAAAGATTTTTTTTTAACGGCCCATGAGTTTATTTTATCATTAAGTCTTCTAAAAAAAGAGGATAAAAATGTTAGGCTTAGTTACAAAATAAAACACAAAAAAGGGACAAAATTGTCATTAGTTTCAGAAGGAGAAGAAGAACTAACAGAAGAAAAGAATCAAGATATCTATATTAAAGGTGATAAAGGGTATCCCCATTCGATCATCACAGTTAAGCTTAGAAATATTTAAGGAGCACTCATGAAAGAAATAAAGTTATTCATCAACGGAAATTTTAAGACTTCAGAACAAAGTTTCATTTCTGAAAATCCAGCTTCAGGTGAACCTGTTGCCAAAGTCTACCTCCCCTCAAAACAGGACATTGATGAGGCCGTAGATGCTGCAGAAACCGCATTCTATTCAACTGAATGGAAGAATATGGATAAGATGAAAAGAGCGGAGATCCTGGAAAAAATCTCTGAAAAAATTAAGGAACGAAGAAATGAGTTAACAGAACTTGAGGTTTCAGACTCTGGGTCCTGCCTAAGAAAGGCCAAGGCCGATGTCCATAATGCTGCATCTTATTTCAAGGTTCTTGCGGGCCAACTAAGAAAGTTTGAATTTGAACTTAAAGATGAAGGAGCTTCAAGGGCCGGATTTTCACAGAACTATAAAGTTTTTGAACCGGTGGGTGTTTGTGCTCAAATCATTCCCTGGAATTTTCCTTTGGTCATGGCCGCCTGGAAAATTGGCCCAGTGATTGCCGCAGGATGCACCACTGTCATTAAAACAGCACAAGAAACTCCAGTGACAGCATCTATCCTGGCCGAAATTCTCAGTGAGTGCGGGCTTCCCAAGGGCGTCGTTAACATCATCACTGGTGGAGCAAAGGAAGGTGAATACCTGTTAAAGAATCCCAAAATTAGAAAAGTGGCCTTCACCGGGTCTACATCAGTGGGCAAAAAAATCATGCAGTCTGCTGGAGTAAACCTTCAAAAAATTTCTCTTGAGTTAGGAGGAAAGTCTCCAAATATTGTCCTCTCTGATGCTGATTTAAGCATTGCTGTGGACGGAACTCTTTATGCTTTTCTCTATCACTCAGGTCAGGCCTGTGATTCTGGGACAAGACTTTTGGTGGATGAAAAAATATATCCGGCCTTCAAAGACGCCATCGTTAAAAGGATCAAGGATGTTAAAGTGGGATTACCTCAGGATCCAAATACTGGTTATGGTCCGGTGGTTAATAAAAAGCAATTTGATACCATCATGAATTATATCGAGATCAGTAAAAAAGAAGGTGCAAAACTTCTTTATGGTGGTTTAAGAGCGACGGGAGGAGACTTAGATAAGGGCCACTACATTATGCCTACACTTTTTGAAGTTACGCCTGATCACACCATCTTTAATGAAGAAATTTTTGGGCCAGTGCTGGCCATTACCACATTTAAAACAGAAGAAGAGGCGATCAAGCTTGCCAATAAGTCGATTTACGGACTTGCCGGTGCCGTTTGGTCTAAGAATCCCGAACACGCTAAAAAAATTGCCCGCCAGCTGGAAACAGGAACTGTCTGGATTAATGAGTACCATCTTTTAAATCCGGGAATGCCTTTTGGGGGTTATAAACAATCAGGAATTGGACGTGAAATGGGAGAGGAAGGTCTCAAGTCCTATCTGGAAGTAAAACACCTTTGGGTTTCTGATTGTGATGAGAGGTCTAAGAAATCTTGGTTTGACGCCATTTTTTAAACATTCTTATCTAAAAAAAAAGACCCACCTTTCGGTGGGTCTATGGTGTGCAGAATTTTTTTTTATTAACCAATAAGCTTGAGAGCTCCCTGGGTGCTCATATTTGCCTGAGCAAGCACAGAGGTTCCTGCAGCAGATAAGATATCGTTCTTGGCCTTAACTGCAGTGGCTTCAGCATAATCAACATCCCTGATACGAGAGTTCGCGGCAGACATATTCTCTACGCCAACTTGTAAGTTATTAGATGTTGATACTAATCTGTTCTGAATCGCTCCAAGAAAGGCTCTGTACCCAGAAACTTTTTCAATCGCTGAGTCTAGGGAGCCAAGAGATTCCTGTGAACCACCCTTTGAAGCAATATCTAGCTCAGAGATACTGAGACCATCAAGTCGAGAATTGATGTGGTTAGCATCATATGTAATCCTATCTTCGAATTGGTCATTGTTAACACCAATCTGGAAATCATAGATACCACCATTACCAGAAAGAAGCTTTTTACCGTTAAACTCTGTCACCTGGGAAATACGCTCAAGTTCAAGCTTGAGGTTTTGGTATTCCATATTGGACATTTCTCTTTCAGAATCTCCCACGGTATCAGAAGAAGTTTGCATGGCAAGCTCTCTCATACGCACTAGGATTGATGAAACTTCGTTCAGACCGCCTTCTGCAGTTTGAACCATTGAAATACCATCGTTGGCGTTTCGATCAGCTTGTTTCATTGATCTGATGTTGGCCTTTAATTTTTCTGAGATTGCGAGACCGGCAGCATCATCTGCAGCTTTAGCGATTCGAGAACCACTTGATAGCTTAGATAGGTTACTTTCTCCGTCTCTGTTGCTGATCATCAAGTTTCTTTGAGCAGAAATAGATGATACGTTGGTTGCAATACGAAAACCCATGAAATCCTCCTTGGTTTACTCTCATCATTCTGATGATCAGTTCTCAAACCTTGAGAGACTTGATAAGCTTCCGTGCTCTAGCGAATTGTTAATAGTGTCTCCACTCATGTGATAGACAAACCTCTCATCGGATCTGGTTTTATTTTCTTAATATTTTTTTTCAAATAATTTAACTATTTATACCTGAGCAAAAAAAACGCGTTAAAAAACTTAGATCTTTCAAGAGGTTAATCATTCACAGGATTTCTCAAAATTGATAGAATGTTTCAATGAATCTTTCTAATCCAGTTTTAATTTGCAATGAAAATGAAGAATTTCGCATTCTCATCAGGGATATTCTTACTAAAAATGGATTTTTTCACATCATGGAGGCTTCCTCGGAAATAGAGGCCCGTGTCTATCTGGAGGACAAGAGGAATTTTTTTGTTATTTTAAACTCTAAACTCTTCACAAGAGAAATGTTTGATCTCCTGAAAAAACAGAAGAATTATCTTGTTTTCGTCAATAATGCTGAGCGAGACACTGTCACAATAACTTCAAAGATTGGTCTAAAGAAGATCCTCTCTTACCCTATCTATTCGAGAAAAATCATGAAAAAGATAGGCTCATTTGTCTAATGGTATTCTGAATAGGGAAAGTTATTAATTCCCAGCCAGTGCTTTAAATCCACTTCCACATTTTTATCAAAATCCTCAATCTCATAGTCATGAGCTTTAACGACTATTTTGGCATAGGTGAGAACATTCTCATGACTCCATTTCCCTAAATCCAAATTCACCATGCGAGTCCAAGTACCAGTGTTTATGAAGATCGTACCATCATTATAAATTCTCAGTGAGGGATTATGAGTATGTCCTACAATTAAAACTCTGGATTGAGAATTTTTATCAAAAAACTGTCTGGTAAGTGTCTCATAGTCCTGAAAAAGTTCTAATTCACGAAAAATATTTTCAAAGACTTGTCGGAGACTTTTCTTAGTCATGTAGAAATGCCAAAAACGAACCATGAAAAAATAATAAAAATTTGAGAGAATGAAGCGAATAGTAAAAAAAGTGTCAAATAAAATCCCATGAATAATAAAATGTTTAATCGGTCTTACGGAATTAATGAATGATCTTTCCTGTTTGTACTTATTGATAACGTTAGTGACGTAATATGATCCCCATGGTGGGATGAAATACTTCTCTCCTTGAAGAGTTTCAATCACTGAATTTTCCTGATCAAATTCATGAGCTCTTTCATACTGATGCCCATGCTGAATACAAACACCTTTAACTGGAACATGAGTTGATATTGAATTTGATAAAATAATATTTTTTCTAAATTCACCAAAAAAAGTGAGAAATTCATCTTTGAGTGAATCAAAAACAAATTCAGCATCATGGTTCCCAATAATATAGACTACCTTTTTCAAAGGCTTTGAAAGAAATCTTTTCAGCGCCTCAAGAACACCTAAGTGCGCATTCATAATCATTCTTAATTTGGCCAGAGCCGCTGTTTCACTCCAAAATTCATCATCATAAAATTCAACATAGGGCACGGCGAGAAAGTCCAGAAAATCACCATTAATCACCAGCTCCACTTCCACGTTCTCGTAATCACCAGCAGAGTAATAATTTAAAAAATCGACTAACTCATTATCGTAATGAAAATCCTCAAGAAGATTTCTCTTACCCTTAATAGTCTTTCCTGCACTTAAGTGAAGATCAGAAATAACAAGAATTATTTTTTTAAAATCACTCTTTAGTTGGGATTTCATAAGCCTTTTTACCAAAATGTAGTGAAACTTCCTGAGAGGCCGGACTTAATGGAACAAAGACAACAGTAGCTAAGCCATCGTTCTTTATTTCAACAACTTCGCTTTTCTTTGAAGGTATGGATACGTAAGTTAAATTTTTATGACCTACCATAAACTTTCCAATTTGATCTGAAAGAGAATGATTCTCAACCAAAACGGAAAAAATTTGGCTTTGTTTTTCGGGTGAAAAAACCTCCACACTTCGATCTTTTATATTAATGACAAAACCATCCGTTTTAACTTGCGCCTTCAAAGAAAAAGCTACTAGGAGGAAGAGAAGACCTTTCATATCATAAACCTTAATTCCGTTAACTTTTTAATTTCATCTCTAATCTTTGCGGCCTCTTCAAATTGAAGTGAGGAGGCTTTTTCCTTCATGATAATCTTTAATTCTTTGATCTTAGCATCAATTGACTCAGGAGAAAGAGACTGAGTTGAAATTTCCTTTACCTGTCCTTTCTTGTCTCCTTTCTTGGTACCTCTTAAGACCTCTATGACACCCGAAGAAACTTTTTTAGTAATAGTTTTTGGTATTAATCCATGCTTTTCGTTGTACTCAATTTGTTTTTGTCGTCTCTCTTCAGTAATCTTCATGGACTCAAGGATACTTTTGGTCTTTTTAAAACCATAAAGTAGAACTCTTCCTTCTGAGTTTCTCGCTGCCCTACCAATAGTTTGGATTAAAGATCGGGTTGACCTTAGAAACCCCTCCTTATCCGCATCCAGTATCCCAACGAGTGATACCTCTGGAATATCTAGTCCCTCTCTTAAAAGATTGATCCCTACCAGGATATCAAATTCTCCAAGGCGCAAATCTCTCAAAATTTCCATCCTCTCCAGAGTGTCTATATCCGAGTGAAGATATCTAATTTTCATTCCGGCACCCTTATAAAAGGAGGTCAATTCCTCTGCAAGCCTCTTTGTAAGTGTGGTGATGAGGACTCTTTGACCTTTAGAAATAACTTTCTTGGCTTGAATCAACATATCATCAACCTGATTTTGAGCGTCTCTAAATTCTATCAAAGGATCCAGAAGTCCCGTAGGTCTGATAATTTGTTCAGCATACTCCCCATGATTTTTTTCTAGTTCATAGTCCGCAGGAGTTGCCGAAACAAACAATACTTGATCCAGTTTTGTTTCAAACTCCGGAAAGTTCAAAGGTCTGTTATCAAGAGCACTAGGTAATCTAAAACCATAATCCACTAACGTTAATTTTCTTGCTCTATCTCCTTTGTACATCCCACCAACTTGAGGAATAGTGATATGAGACTCATCAACAATAAGAAGAAAATCTTTTTTAAAATAATCAAGTAGGGTAAATGGTGCTTCCCCTGCTTTATGTCCAGCAAGATGTCTTGAATAATTTTCAATCCCAGGACAAAACCCCATCTCCTCCATCATCTCAAGATCTAAAAGAGTTCTTTGTTGGAGCCTTTGATTTTCGACAAGTTTATTTTGGGTTTGTAACTCACCAAGACGTTCTCGGAGCTCAATTTTAATATTCTCAATGGCAAGCTTCATCTTATCTTTACCAACGACATAGTGACTTTTAGGATAGATATCCACTTTATTAAGAGTTTGGATCACTTTTCCTCTTAAAGGATCCACAAGAGAAATCCCATCGATGACGTCATCAAAAAATTCAATCCTCACGACTTGAGAATCTTCGTAGGCAGGAAAGATTTCCACAATGTCACCTCTGACACGAAAGGTACCTCTATGAAAATCAACATCATTTCTTTGATACTGATTTTCTACCAATAATCTTAGAAGCTCATCCCTTTCAACCTTATCCTGAGTTAATAGAGTAATCCTCTGACCAAAATATTCTTCAGGAGATCCGATTCCATAAATACAGCTTACAGAAGCAATGACAATGACATCCTCTCTGGAAAAGAGTGATCTGGTTGTTGAATGACGAAGCTTATCTATCTCATCATTAATTGCCGAGTCTTTTTCGATGTAAGTATCGGAACCCGGGACATAAGCCTCCGGTTGATAATAGTCATAATAAGAAACAAAATACTCAACCGCATTATGGGGAAAGAAATCTTTAAACTCAGCAAACAACTGAGCGGCAAGAGTTTTATTAGGGGCGAGGATCAAAGTTTTCTTGCCAATATTTTTAATGATGTTGGCCATGGTGAATGTCTTTCCTGAACCCGTTACACCCAGAAGACATTGAAACTTTTTATGTTCTAAAAAATTTTTCGAAACTTGTTCGATGGCGGTAGGTTGATCCCCTGTTGGTTCAAAGGAGGATTCTAAAATGAATTGAGCTGTCATTATTTAATCTCTTGTCGAGGTCCTTAAAAATTTGATATGAATTTTCAGATCACCATCTAAGGACTAATAGTATGGGTTTAATGTCTCTGTGCATTAAGATATTTTTTCACGCCTACCAATCATTAGTCTATCTTATTTTCTTCTTTGAACTCTCTTCATTTTTAAATATTCAGGAGGATAATGGTCAGGCATTTTGTATCACTATCTAATTTTTCCAACAACGACATTGAAGCTCTCATTCAAAGGGCCCATTTTTTTTCTATTCACTCAAGGCAGCCAGACAAAATTGATCATCTCCTAAAAAATAAGATCTTCGCTAATGTCTTCTATGAGCCAAGCACAAGAACCAGATGCTCTTTTGAAATAGCGGCGAAAAGACTTGGAGCAGACATCATCAATTTTGTTCCAGAGAACTCAAGTGTTAAAAAAGGCGAGACCATCTACGATACGTTAAAAACACTGGAGAGCCTTGGGGTTGACGGTATTATTTTGAGACACTCGGATGATCATATTTTTGAAGAACTTCATCATCAATTTGAGTTACCGCTTTTGAATGCAGGGGCCGGAAAATATGAACATCCATCACAAGGACTCTTGGACTTACTTACTCTCCAGCAGGAATTTGGAAATCTTAAGGATTTAAAAATTGCAGTGTGTGGAGATATCAAACACTCAAGGGTCGCTGGATCTTTATTGGTTGCCGCTGAAAAATTTGGAATGGAAATTTTTCTGTGTGGACCTGAAGCCCTTATTCCTACTCATTTAAAAAGTTTTGTTAAGAAAGTAGAATTTGATCAAATCCTTCCAGAGGTTGATGCTGTAATGATGTTACGGGTTCAATTGGAAAGGCATGCAAATCTGGAATTAGATGAAAAGAGTTACCATACTCAATTTGGCATGAATGAGTCTCGGCTGAATCGAATGAAAAAAAATGCCATCATCATGCACCCAGGTCCTTTTAATCGTGGAGTTGAAATTTCAGATGTTGTGGTAGAACATCCACAATCAAGGATTTTCAAACAAATGAGCAACGGAGTTTTTACCAGAATGGCCATATTGGAATGGGCCTCTAAAGGAATCGTCTTATGAGAAAAATTAAATTAGTCCTGCAAAATGGTAAAGAGTATATTGGAGAATCATTTGGTTATGATCTTGAACACACATTCTCCATGGGAGAACTGGTTTTTAACACCAGCATGACAGGTTATCAGGAAATATTATCTGACCCCTCCTATTGTGATCAAATTGTTACAATGACCTATCCTCTCATTGGAAATTATGGAATTAACAAAGATGATTTCGAATCCCTTTCACTGGCATTAAAAGGATTGGTCGTAAGAGAGTGCCCAATGGAGGGTTCTAACTGGAGGAATGAATACTCATTAAGAGAACTTTTGAAAAAATTTAAAATTCCTGCCATATCTGGAATTGATACGAGGGAAATCACCAAAGAGATCAGAAACTCTGGTGCCATGAAAGCAGTTCTAGTTCCTGAATCTTATCTTCCAAATGATGTTGAAGACATCCTCGCTGAACCTTTAAGAAATGATCAGATCTCCAGAGTTTCTACAAAAAACCCTATACACTTCTCAGGAAGAGGTCAGAGAATTGTCCTGATTGATTTTGGTTACAAAAAAAATATCCTCCGCTCTCTTCTAAATAGAAACTCTGATGTTGTCGTGGTTCCATGGGATTCTTCTATTGATATGATTAGAAGCTTTGCTCCTAAAGGTATTGTCATGTCCAATGGTCCTGGCAATCCTAAGGATGTACCGGAGGTACTTCCCGTTATAAGAGAATTGCAAAATGAATTTCCTATGTTTTCTATTTGCATGGGTCATCAACTTTTTGCCCTAGCAAACGGTGCTGATACAGAAAAACTTAAGTTTGGTCACCGCGGGGCCAATCATCCTGTCAAAGATCTAAAGACTGGAAAAGTTTTCATGAGTTCACAAAATCATGGTTACTCAGTAACCACAAGTTCAGTTCAAAAGAGTGATCTTGAAATCACTCAAATTAACATTAATGATCAATCAGTTGAAGGTCTAAAACATAAAAGATTACCTGCTTTTTCTGTTCAGTATCATCCAGAGGCTTGCCCAGGTCCTGAAGATACTGCATGGCTTTTTGATGATTTTATAAAAACAATAAGGAATTAAGATGCCTCTTCATTCACACCTTAAAAAAGTTTTGGTTATTGGTTCTGGCCCCATTGTTATTGGACAAGCGGCGGAGTTTGATTATTCAGGAACCCAGGCGGTAAAATCACTCATTGAAGAGGGTCTCGAAGTGGTCCTGATCAATTCCAATCCTGCCACAATCATGACTGACAAAGAAACTGCTCATAAAGTTTACATTGAACCTCTTACCAAAAAATTCCTTTTAAAGATTATTCATAAGGAAAAACCCGATGGCATACTCTCAACCTTAGGGGGACAGACGGCATTGAATCTGGCAGTAAAACTTGAAGAAGAGGGACACCTCAAACGACTGGGAGTTCAACTCTTAGGTTGCAAAGTGGATACCATTCAAAAAGCCGAGGATAGAAAACTTTTTAAAGAACTCATGCATGAAATTGGGGAACCAGTCCCTCAAAGCACCATTGTTCATTCAATAGATGAAGCCCTTAAGTTTTCTGAAAAAATTGGCTTTCCATTAATTGTAAGACCCGCATTCACTTTGGGAGGAACTGGCGGTGGAATTGCCAAGAACGCTGAGGAGTTGTTAACCATTACAACTTCGGGTCTTTCTGCTTCTCCTATTCATCAATGTTTAATTGAAAGGTCCATTGCAGGATTCAAGGAAATTGAATATGAGGTGATCAGGGATAGTAATGATAACTGTATTATTGTGTGTAATATGGAAAATATTGATCCGGTGGGAGTTCATACCGGAGATTCCATAGTCGTTGCTCCAAGCCAGACACTAAGTGACAAAGAGTACCAACTTCTTAGGACCTCTGCCTTAAAAATCATCCGTGCTCTAAAAATTGAGGGAGGTTGTAATGTACAGTATGCTCTAGACCCCCATTCTTTTCAGTACTATGTTATTGAAGTCAATCCTAGAGTCTCAAGATCATCGGCGCTGGCATCTAAGGCCACTGGATATCCCATAGCCAAAATAGCTGCCAAGATTGCAGTCGGAAAAACTTTAGACGAAATTATTAATCCAGTCACAAAGAAAACTTTTGCTTGTTTTGAACCTGCCCTGGATTATGTCATAACGAAAATACCCCGCTGGCCTTTTGATAAATTTAACAACGCAAACAGAAGGCTTGGTACACAAATGAAGGCCACGGGTGAAGTCATGGCCATCGGACGCACCGTTGAAGAATCTCTTCTTAAGGCCATAAGGTCTCTGGAAATTGGCCTATATCACATCGAACTAACAGATTGGGAAAATAAATCCCCTGAGGAGATGATGGACAAGATAGCAAAACAGGATGATGAAAGACTTTTTGTTATCGCCGAGGCCATGAGAAAAGGAGTCTCGCTTAAGGAGATTCATGATCTTAGTAAGATTGATTATTTTTTTCTTTCGAAAATTCAAAATATTATTTCAACTGAAAAAAAACTCTCTCAATCCCCTCAATCCCCTTTTGTTTTAAAAGAATCCAAGAGGTTGGGATTTTCTGATAAATACATCTCAAAATTATGGAAATGTTCAGAGGATGATGTTTTAAATCTCAGAAAAAAGCATCATATTATCCCAGTCTTTAAAATGGTTGACACCTGTGCCGCAGAATTTGAATCTTCTACACCATACTACTACTCCACCTATGAAAATCAGGATGAAGTTTTAACTTCCGATAAGAAAAAAGTTGTAGTCCTTGGTTCGGGCCCAATCCGAATTGGACAAGGGATTGAATTTGATTACGCGACGGTACATGCCATAGACGCCATTAGAAGTATGGGATTTGAGGCGATTGTTATTAACAACAATCCCGAAACGGTTTCTACAGATTTTAACATCTCTGATCGTCTTTACTTTGAACCTCTGACTCTTGAAGATGTATGTCATGTCATTGACAGAGAAAATCCTATAGGAGTGATCGTTCAATTTGGCGGACAAACTGCAATTAACCTTGCTGAACCTTTGTCAAAGCGAGGTGTAAAAATTCTTGGAACATCCACAGATGACATTGACAGAGCGGAGGATAGAAAAAGATTTGAACAACTTTTAAGAGGTCTCTCCATTGCTCAACCTCTCGGTTGCACCGTTAGTTCAATCAATGAAGCAGTGGAAAAGTCAGCTCATCTTGGTTTTCCTGTGATTGTTAGACCCTCCTATGTGCTTGGTGGACGTGCCATGGAGATTGTTTACAACCAGGAAGAACTTCTTAATTACATGAAAAGGGCCGTTGAAGTTAATCCAGCACATCCAGTTCTTATTGATAGGTACATGATTGGAAGAGAAATGGAGGTTGATGCTATTTCTGATGGTGAGACTGTCTTCATCCCAGGCATTATGGAGCATATTGAAAAGGCAGGTGTGCATTCAGGAGATTCTATTGCTGTTTACCCTCCTCAAAGTGTCTCAAAAGAAATTCTCAATAAACTTTCGGAAACAACTCTTTTAATCACTAAGGCCCTTAACATCAAAGGGCTTATTAATCTTCAATTTGTTATTTACAAAGGTGAGGTGTTTGTTCTTGAAGTTAACCCACGCTCATCGAGGACTGTGCCCTTTCTTTCTAAAGTCACTGATATCCAAATGGCAAAAGTTGCAACTAAGGCCATTCTTGGTCTGTCTTTAAAAGAGCAAGGCCTTTTTGACGGAACTCTTGAACCAAAAAATCTGGTGGCGGTTAAAGCACCAGTGTTTTCCTTTGCAAAACTCTCTGAAGTTGAAATAGCACTGGGACCTGAAATGAAATCTACCGGCGAGGTTATGGGGAGAGATAAAAGCTATGAAAAAGCTCTGGAAAAAGCCTTTATTGCCGCAGGAGTCATCATTCCTGAGTCAGGAACAATTCTAGCGACTATCAATGATAAAGACAAAGAAGAGGCGATCAAACTCTTTAAAAGATTTCATCAAATGGGATTTGATTTCGTGGCCACAGAAGGAACTGCAAAATTATTAAACGGGGCGCAGATCCCTACCAGGACAATAGCCAGAATTGGTCAAGGGGAAGAAGACATTATTAAGGAAATTAAATCGGGAAGAGTTTCACTGGTGATAAATACTATTTCAAAAGGAAAAAATGTCGAATCCGACGGTTTTAAGATGAGAAGAATTGCTGTTGAAAGAGGTCTTCTTTGCCTAACATCTCTGGATACGACTGAGGCCCTTCTAAGAACCATTGAAGTAAATTCCTTTTCTGTGGATCCATTATGAGTGTGCCATCAGAAAAAATCATTGTTGCTTTAGATATTTCAGATAAATCCCAAGCACTTAGATTTTTAGATCAACTCTCCGCATACAAAATCTGGATCAAAGTTGGGATGGAAGCCTTCTATTCTTGGGGCCCGGAGATTGTTTATGAGGGAAAAAAAAGAGGATTTAAAATATTTTTAGACCTTAAACTTCATGACATTCCAAATACTGTAGAAAAGTCTATTAAGACTCTTATAAAACTACCTATCGACATGATCAACATTCATGCAGCAGGAGGAAGTGAGATGATGAAGAGGGCCCATGAATCGCTCATGAGCTCACAAACTCCTCCACTTTTAATTGCCGTGACTCAACTGACGAGTACAACTACTGAGCAGATGAATAAAGAACAAGGAATTTCTGGAAGTCTTCTGGAGAATGTCCTTCTTTATGCAAAATTATCAAAGGAAAGTGGATGCAACGGAGTGGTTTGCTCACCTCATGAGGTAAAAACTCTAAAAAATGCTTTTGGTGATCAATTTATCACTGTCACTCCCGGCATCCGCCCCTTCATCCATCATAGTCATGATCAAAAAAGAGTGATGACTCCTTTAGAGGCCCATCTCTGTGGAACAGATTACATGGTTATTGGAAGACCAATTACTGAAGCCTCTGATCCTCAAGAGGCACTTGAAACAATCCTCAATGGAGCTTTATAATGAGTATTTCAGAAAATGTGGCCCAAATTCTTTTAAGGGAAAAAGCTGTTTTTTTAAATCCAAACAATCCCTTCACCTGGGCATCAGGGATCTTATCACCTGTTTACTGTGATAATCGGATTCTTATTTCCAATGTTAAGGCCAGAGAATACATTGTGAATTGTTTTATTGAAAAAATTAAACCTTTAAATCTGGATCTGATAGCAGGAACTGCCACAGCAGGGATTCCCTGGGCAGCATGGATTGCTCATGAGCTTAAATTGCCTCTGATTTACGTGAGGTCTTCAAATAAGGATCATGGCAGACAAAATGCCATCGAAGGAAAAGTGGAACAAGGACAAAGAGCAGTGCTTATTGAGGACCTTATTTCAACAGGAAAAAGTTCCATCTTAGCAGCAAACAAGCTGAAGGAATCAGGTGTTCATGTGGATTTAATCATAAGTATTTTTTCGTATCACTTTCATAAGACCCAGGAAAATTTTAATTCCTATAAGTTAACCACTGATTCCCTGTCTTATTTTGAAAACCTCGCTAAGGTTGCTTATGATGAAAAAATGCTTGATACTGAAGCATTAAATCAAGTTCTCGAATGGAAAAAAGGTGTGAGATTTCCATGAAAGAATTAACCTATAAAAATAAAAAACTTCATTTCAATGAATTTGACCTGACTGAAATTGCAAAAAAATTTAAAACACCATTTTTTGTCTATTCGGAAAATATTCTGACTCAGAATTATCTTCATTTTTTTAACAGTGCCGCTCAAACGGGTCTCATCAATCCTCTGGTTTGTTTTGCACTGAAATCAAATTCCAACAAGGAATTACTAAAAATACTTGCCTCTCTTGGATCTGGAGCAGATATCGTTTCAGGAGGAGAACTTAAAAGAGCCTTGGAAGCAGGAATACCACCAGAGAAAATAGTCTTTTCAGGCGTTGGTAAGACAGAGGAAGAAATTATTTTTGCCCTTAAGGTTAAGAGAAATGGCATCTACTCCTTTAATGTAGAATCCCTTGAAGAGTTAGAACTTATTAATTCTTGTGCGGTTAAGCTAAAAAAAACAGCACGCATTTGTTTCCGTTTAAATCCAGTTGTGCAGCCAAAAACCCATAAATACATTTCAACCGGAAACAAGACACATAAGTTTGGCCTTCTTGAGGCTGATATTATGTCGGCCCTTCATCATAGGAAATATTGGACTAACTCTAAGCTCGTAGGAATTTCCATACATATTGGAAGCCAACTCCTTGATCTCAAGGCCACAAAGAGTGCCATTATTAAACTTTGTGACGTGGCCTTAAAAACCAAAGAGCCGCTGGAATTTTTAGATGTTGGTGGTGGTCTGGGTGTTGATTATCACCCAGATGAGACTAAAAAATTACCTCATTTAAGTGATTACATGAATCTTGTTTCAACTACACTTAATCAACACTTCTATTCTAAAACGGAGCTGAGACCAAGAGTCGTATTCGAGCCCGGACGGCGTATTGTGGCCAAGGCCGGTATTTTTGTCATGAAAGTTTTACGAAATAAAATTTCTGAAAATAATCACTTCGTCATAGTCGATGGTGGAATGAATGATTTTATGCGTCCCTCCCTTTATGGTGCTTACCATGAACTTCTCACCATTAAAGAGGGTAAAGGAATAAATCCCTGCCACATTGTCGGACCGATATGTGAGAGTTCCGATTGTTTTGGGTCTCACCGCCTTATGCCTCAACTTAAAAGTGGCGATTTCATCGTCCTTTGTGATGCAGGTGCTTATGGATACAGCATGGGCTCAAATTATAATTTAAGAGGCAGACCCCTCGAGACCCTCATTAAGAAGAACAAACGTGTGGTGGTTATTAACAAGGCCCAGGATTACTCCAAACTTCTTTAAAGATAGTCTCTGATGAAGTAAATTTTATCATCATTTTTCAAGGAGATTTTGATGAAACACCTGGCCTTATCTGGACTCATTCTCACCACTTCGGTCTTAGCTGGTCTTGAAGATTTTAAACCCGTACGCCTAGAGACAAATCAGTTTGACGTTACTGATTCAAAGAAATTTCGGAACACATCTGAACTAACTAGTTGTCACTTCGTTACATCATTTAACGAGAAAGAAAATGTTATTGAGCTTAAAGTGGGGGTTAATGGATCTGCAGTTAATTATTTTGGCTGGAATATGCCTCTTGCTCCCCATGATTTGCCCTTAAAGACCGATTTTATAAAAATCTACGAAGTCGACGGTAACACCACCATGATTTTAACTTATGATGGTAGAAAACTTTCATTTCAAAGAAATAAAAAAGAAATTGCCTGGAACACCCTCTACCCATTTGAAATTGAAGTTGACCCCTACTTACAAAAACCTGGTTACTTTAAAGCAAGAGTTGAAGGGTATGAGTACAATCGCCTTGGACAACTAAAAGTGCACTTAAAACAAGAATGTCATTTTTAAAAAGTTTGTGAAAAAGTCTGGACAGGATTTTTCCCTGTCCAGACTCTAAAAAATTCTAAAATTTATTTAAGTTTATAGATAAGAGTTTTAGAGGACTCTGTGGCCACAAATTGAGAAGAGTTCAAAATTGTTCCAGTATATTTAAAGAATATTTTAGCAAGAATCGTATAGCGACCTGAGACTAAATCAATTCCTAGTCTATTGAAATCAATTGCAAAAGCGGAATAACTATTCTGTGCGGAGACATTCATATCACTGTCAGATAATTCACGGTTAAAAAGAACTGTGTCTGAACCAATGACTGGGGCCTTCTTAACAACCAGGGAAAGACCAATTGATTCCGGTGCGGCAATAGGGCCTGTTTTGAAATTAAGAACCTTATTATTGTAGGTGATGGAGTTCAAATTAAGTGCATTTACAATGGGAGTTGCTTCCACAAGCTCTGTCATGTAGTAGGCATCAATATACTTCATCATCCCCTGTATATTGGAAGAAACCTGTTGTTTCTTCAGCATGATAAAATATTTCTTTGTTCCAGATGCACTTAGAGACAATTTATCTCCTATGAGAGTGACTTTAAAGGTTTCTCTAGCATTTGTTACAGGTAGATTTTCCACGGCCAAAGTGACATTGGCTTCCACATCAAAATCTTTCACTTCGTAGGGGATCCGGACTGTCTCGATACAAGGATAGGCTACAGTCCTATAAACAGGAACTCTGTCACAAATTTGACCATCAGGTGTTTGACGACAAACTGTCCGGTAGTAAACATCCTGACGGTAACAGGTTGTACGGCGCTGTTCGTAGCGATATTCAGTATGAGTTTCTTCTGCACGAAGAAGTAGCTGAATGGAATCCTGAGTCCCATCATAAAAGAATGTTTTTGTCTCTCGAGTGCTAGAAAACACATTTAGAGACAATAAAAGAAAAATGACAGACCATACTATTTTCATGATTCACTCCCCTGAAAATCACTTGATAAAAAAAGCCTATCACAGTCCCTTTGACTTTAAGAATGGGCTGTCAGTGAATGTAGGATAATAACTCTAAAAAAGGCCAATATGGCACTAGCCCTGAACAGACCAGGAGGTTGTACCGTCAGGATTATCTTTTAAGATGATGTTTTTGCTCGCCATTTCCTTTCTGATTTCGTCGGCCCGGGCCCAATTTTTGGCCTCTTTGGCCAGTTTCCTCTCCATAATTAAGGCATCGATCCAATCTACATCAATACCTGTTGAGCTGATGTCTTTCATGTGTCTTTTAATTTCGGAGAGAACCATTTCAGGGTTTTGACTAATAAGCCCAAGAGCATCTTGAACAAATGTAATGGCCTCTCTTACATCTCTCACACTACTTGATGAGAGTTCATCTTTATGGGCCCTAACGTTCTTCATGAAAGTGAAGAAATGTCCCATAGCACCTGCAGAATTGAAGTCGTTACTAAGCTCATCCTTCATTTTCTCCACACACCCAGAGATTTCCTCCGAGGAATAATCCCCTTGAGGAAGAATATTTTTCGCATCAAGAACAAATTCATGAATTTTTGTGACTTCATCTAAGGCACGATTCAGGACTTCATCAGTCCACTCCAAACGGGCACGGTAGTGAACAGAAAGGAGGATGTGACGCAAAACCTGGCCTCCATACTTATCAACAAAATCTCGGATTTTAATGACGTTCCCAAGAGACTTACTCATTTTTTCAGTTCCAAAATTAAGAAACTCATTATGGAGCCAGTTATTACAGAAGGAGCAATTATTTGCCGCTTCTGACTGAGCAATCTCATTCTCATGATGCGGAAACATCAAGTCTACTCCACCATGATGAAGATCCAGTGTTTTTCCAAGAAATTTTTTTGCCATGGCAGAACATTCAATATGCCATCCAGGTCTTCCCTTTCCCCAGGGAGAATCCCAGGACGGTTCATCAGGCTTTGCTGGCTTCCAAAGGACAAAGTCAGAAGGATGCTTTTTTTTGCTATCGACTTCAACACGGATACCATGCTGAAGAGAGTGAAGATCTTTTTTAGAAAGCTTCCCATAATCAGGAAAACTTTCAACATTAAAGAAAACCTCACCATCTACAACATAACCACGATTGTTTTTCAGGATGTCTTGAATCATCTGAATAATTTCAGGGATTGTCTCTGAAACTTTAGGAGTATGAGTGGCCGGCATCATACCTAAAGAGTCCATATCCTTTTCACATTCTTTAACAAAAAGGGCCGCATGCAGAATGGGGTCTCGCCCTAAGGATTTGGCACGGTCAATAATTTTATCATCCACATCAGTATAATTTCTCACGAAGTTCACTTCATATCCGAAGGCCCTAAGAACTCGGTGAAAAAGGTCCCCTACTACCAGGGCCCTGGCATTTCCAATGTGGAGAAAATCATAGGTTGTAGGTCCACAAGAATAAAACTTCACCTTGCCCGGTTCAATGGGAGAAAATAACTCTTTTTTACGGGAAAGATTGTTGTGAACTTTTAACTCTCTCATGGACGCTTCCTACTTTTTTAGTTGGTCTAACCGTTTCTTGATCACATTCACTGGGGTTAATGGAATAAGAAATTTAAGCTCAGGACCATGATCTCTTCCAGTTAAAGCTGCTCTAACTCCCATAAATAAAGGCTTACCCTTAACCCCAAGCTCCTTCTTAACTTGCTCCATCCAAATGTTTAGTTGCCCTTCGGTAATAAATGGGGTGTTCCATTTTGATACCTCTTCATGAAGGAACGAAATAATCTTAGGTGTTGTTTCCCAATTGAGAATATCCAACAACGTATCAGTCATCTCAAGATGGTCATTGGTAATCATTTCATGAATCATTTTAGGAAAATCTGTCAAGAAATGTACCTGCTGTTTAATGATTTCAACTGAAGCATTTTTCCATTCATGACTCTGAGATTTGAAAAATTCGTTGCCAGGCAGATCATTTACTAACTTAATGATTTCTTCGTTTTGCATTTTTTTTATATGTTGTCCATTGACCCACTTAAGCTTCTCTAAATCATACATGGCAGGGCTTGCTGAAAATCTTTCCAAATCAAAAACTTCAAAAAGTTCATGCTTATCAAAAATATCTATCTCTTTTGGATGGGACCATCCAAGAAGAGTGAGGTAGTTACACATGGCCTCGGGAAGATAATTTTCATTTCGGTATAGATTAACTGAAGTCGCCCCGTGACGCTTTGAAAGTTTTTGACGGTCATGACCAATTAAAAGTGAGACATGGGCAAATTCTGGGACCTTCGCATTCAGGGCCTCATAAATCATCAGTTGCCGTACGGTATTTGAGAGGTGGTCTTCTCCACGGATAACATGGGTGATGTCCATCAAATGATCATCAACGACACAACAAAAATTATAAACCGGAAGACCGTTAGATCTAACGATGACAAAATCCCCCACCATATTTTCTGGATAAACAACTCTCCCCTTAACCTTATCATTCAAAACATAGGCCTTATTCGGGGCCCGGAATCTGATGGCCGGTTTCTCACCTCTGGCCAGGCGAGAGAGAGCTTCTTCATTGAAAGCAGGGTTCTTCCACTTCCCTTCATAATGAGGGGGTCGTCCCTCTCGAGTTGCCTTCTCTTTCATTTCCTCAAGCTCTTCTTCTGAGCAAAAGTCATAATAGGCAAGTCCCTTATCAATAAGTTCGAGGGCAAATTTTTGATAAATTTCTGCACGTTCAGACTGACGATAAGGAGCATACTTTGGGTTCGGTTTATCTGGACCCTCATCATGATTGATACCGAGCCATTTTAGATCATCTATTTGAAGTTTTTCATATTCAGCATTAGAGCGCTCTAAGTCAGTATCCTCAATACGTAGGATGAAGGTTCCTCCAGAGGCCTTAGCATATAAAAAATTATAAAGAGCCGTTCGGGCGCCTCCGATGTGCAGATAACCTGTGGGGGACGGGGCGAATCTTACTCGTGTAGTCATAACGAAAACTCCTCATTAAATCATGAGGCATTAAGATACACTTATCAGAGCTTTTTGAGAACTTTCTTAGGAATAGAATGAATCAATTTTTTGATTGATGTCGTTTTCAGGGGAACCTGTTGAAAGAGAAATTTCTTTCACGATTAGATCCTTACACTGATCCAACATTTTCCGCTCACCAAATGAGAGTTTTTTTGTCATTTTAAGAAGAAGAAGTTGGCGTAAGACATCAGCAATCTCTATTAAAGATCCAGTTTTGACTTTTAAAGTGTATTCACGATGGCGTCGGTTCCAGGTAGACATATCAACCTTAACATTTTGATTCTTTAAAAGCTCAAAGACACCACCGATTTCAGTGGATGGCATTAATCCTCGGACTCCATCCTTCGATTCAACTGGCACCATAATTTTCATGCCATTGGAGATGATTTTTATAATATAAAAACTCTTCATCTCCCCGTTTAATTCTTTGGTTTCAACGCTGCAAATCTGACCCACTCCGTGACCGGGGCATACAACGTGTTCGCCGAGATTAAACATAGAAACTCCTTACAAAAAAACCAATTCATACTCTTTATAACGCAGGCGGCTTATAAGATATAGTTTTTTGAAATTTTTACAAGGAGGGATTGGAAAAGAGTCGACTTCAGAATAATGAATGGCCCCAGCTTGGGGCCATAACTCATTAAAATTAGAAAAATACTGAAAACTGCAGAAATCTCAACTCCAGGCTTTGGGTGTAAGAAAAGTCCCCACCGTTGGTTGAATTTCTATTTTGGAAAGCTATTTCAGGGGTATAAGTCAGGTGCTTTACACCCCATTTTTCCATAGAATATCTTCTTCCTAAGGCAAGAGTTGAATACAAAACCTCATCATTCTCTCCCACCCCTGGACCGTACTCCCTGTTCCATAACATCCCAAGATAAAGTGAAGCATACATCGTATTAAGAAGATCGGTGGATTGGTTCCAAATTCCCCCTATCTGAATCCCCCAATTTTCAATATCGCCAGCGGAGGCCGTATCTTTTAAGTAATCCAATCGAGTCCCGAGCTGAAGCTGGGGCATGGAATCCAACTGGTAGGCATAATTCAACCTCACATCCATCTGGATATCACTATCAGAATCTTCCCCTGGTAGCTTTGATTTACCGAATGAAAGTACACCTCTTAATACTGAGTCGGCGGTAAAATCAAACATGTGTTTCGTACCAGTACTGGATTTTAGCGGTGAGATACCCATGGTTTGTGCATAAGAGAAATTGCCCATCGTGAGTACAGTGGCCAGAATCAAAAGTGCCTTCATAATAATCCCCTTTTCTTTGAAGTTGAATCTCTTCGTAAGAGAAGAAATGCTTTTCTTATAGAGGACTATAGCAACCCCAAAAATTTAAGTTAAATAAAGAAAACTTAAGAATACGGATGGGGAATTTCTCATGAAACACTAATTAAGATACTCTAAAAATTCAAAAGTGATAATGACCCCGCATTTGCGGGGTCAAGAAAGATGGAAGAAATTAGAAACGGTTGATTAACTCATTTTTCTCAAAGAAGTAGGCTATTTCTCTGTCAGCTGAAGCAGCTGAATCAGAACCATGAACAGCATTTTCGCCCACAGACTTTGCATAAAGCTTACGGATAGTTCCTTCTGCAGCATTTGCAGGATTAGTGGCCCCCATAAGTTCACGATTTTTCATGACAGCATTTTCACCTTCTAAAACCATCAGCATTACCGGCCCTGAGGTCATAAAATTTACGAGTTCTCCAAAGAATGGACGCTCTTTGTGCTCAATGTAAAAACCTTCAGCTTTTTCTTTTGAGAGGCGGGCAAATTTAGCTGCTGCAATACGAAGACCATTTTTTTCAAAATGGGCAATAATGTTACCAATGTTGTTATCTAAGGTTGAGTTTGGTTTGATGATTGAAAATGTTTTTTCGATGGCCATTGTGAGCTCCTTGTTTTTTATTTTTTACTTCTTTAATACTTCTGAAACTTTTTGTCCAAGTTCTGCTGGA
>CANHIY010000035.1 GCA_947461175.1 Bacteriovoracaceae bacterium | reverse complement strand
TCTGCTGGGCCTCATCGGAGCGAAGTTTGAGCATATCTATTTTTTTTTGGATGCGTTTATACTGCTTACCCCAGAGGACTTCCCGGTCAAGAAGATACTTTAACTCGATCTTGAGACTGTGGGGAAGTTCAAGTTTTTTTTGAAGAAGCGTTTCAAAGAGAAGATCAAAGTAAATTTCAAGAAGGTGATACTGAAAAAAGAATAACTCCAGGTCATCCTCTTCCTCGATGCGAGAGACTTTTTCAATAAGGTAAAGAAGTCCCGTATCCTGACAGGTATAGACGGGAGTTCGTCCGGACTTTTGTTTTAACACCTGTAAGGCCACAAGTTGTTTCATAAAGCGCTGAACTTGAGTGTTTTGTAGTTGAGACTTTTGACCTAGGTGTGAGTCCATCCAATTAGAGAAGAGATCGAAAAAAAAGTGCACATCCTTTTGACGAAACCCTTGTTCCTTGTAATTTATATGACAAGCACAAACTGCGGCATGAAGATAAACCCTAAGATGATCCATTGTTACATTGTAACATAATATATGTCTCTTTGCTGGATATAATTACAGTGACTTATAATTATACTGTTACAACGTAACTAAAATATCCATTCTTCTCCCATTCCCAATGAGAAAATAGGCCATCAGGAGGTTTTACAATGAACCCTACTCTACTTTTACGCCTTCTTGGAATTGGGGCGATCACAAGTGCCGGAATCAGTTTTCTTTTGGAAGGATGGAATGAACTTAATGGTCTTGAGAAGTACCTTGGATTCTATGGCCTGGTGATTATCCAGTTTATTTTAGCTGAGTTTTTTAAAGAAACGGAAAAAACCATTTCAAAAGTTTTTGCAGCACTGACCTTAACCACCGCCCCAGTGCTCATGATTCAACTTGGTGCCTTTTTACTTGATCCCACTGATGCAAGAATGATCCCTTCATGGGTGCCCCAGATGACTCTCCCTAAGGATGCACCTATTAAGTTCGTGATCCTCGGAAGTATTTTTACCTACGGAACGTTGATTTTTCGTAGTTTAACTTTATTCAAATCCACTTACCCCAGAGAATCGGCCATCTTAATTCTCACCACTTCATTTTTATTTCTCATTCCTTTAAGAACAGACCCCTTTCATGGAGGAGTTTGTTTCTTGTTGGTCATTTTTGTCATGATTTTCTATCGTCGGTTTGATTTTGAAGAAACCACAAAGCCTTTATCTCAACTCATTTGCCTCACCGCTCCCCTTTATTTTTTTGCCCGATCTTGTCTTTACCAGGTTGATGATTTTATGATGGTAACCATTTATTTTATTCTTTCTTTAGTGACTTTCAGAATTCTTCCCCAATTTAGTGATCTAAAAAATCATGTAAAGTTTTTTCATGCTCTTGGATATTTTTTTAGTATTTTGGGTGTCTTTAAATTTTTGAACATGCTCCCGGCCTTAGATATGACTCATAAAATTTTTATCAACGAAATGATCCTGATAGTTATCATTTATCGTCACGCTCAATCACAGGGAGTTGGTTTTTTTCAACTTAATTTTCTAGCATGGTCTCACTGCCTGATTTTTTTTATAAATAAACAATACCTCTCCATAAGTGAAATTCTTATTTCCCTGGCCATTCCGGCCCTCATGCTTTGTTCCTCTTATCTCATGAAAGAAAAAAGTAGCTTTTATCAGTCTTTATTGATGCTAACTTTAACCACTGTTTTAACTCTTATGAAGATCATCGTATTTCCTGTGGTGAATCTCTGGATCGTCTTCGCCTCTTTGGGGATCTTACTCATAAGCCTTAGTTCTTTTGTCGGTCGCATTCCTGATAAAATAAGCGAAATTAAAAATCGACTCACAAAAATATTTGATAAAAATGATGAATAATTACTTATAATAAAATTATTTAAGGATTTTTATGATTCAATCTACACTGCTCTTGAGTAAAAAATTCTATCCCATGTTCTGGACCCAGGCCCTTGGGGCGGCCAACAACAATATTTTTAAAAATGCCCTCATTATTCTCATCACCTTTAAGTCCACTAAACTCATGGGCCTTGGGGTGGAGCAGATGGTGGCCCTATGTGGAGGGATTTTTATCGCTCCCTTCTTTTTCTTCTCTGCTCTTGCCGGAGAATGTTCAGATAAGTGGTCAAAGTCCAGGTTAGTCACTTTGACAAAATTTTTGGAAGTTTTCATCATGCTTCTCGGAAGTGTGGGTCTATTAACTGAATCCCTTCCCTTATTGTTTTTTTCCCTTTTTTTAATGGGACTTCAAGCGACTTTTTTTGGGCCAGCGAAATTCTCCATTCTTCCAGAGCTTTTAGAAGAGGATGACATCGTAAAAGGAAATGCCTTGGTAGAAATGGGAACATTTCTTGCCATTCTCACTGGCACAATCCTTGGTGGTGCATTCATAGGACTTCATTCCGGAACAAAGATTGTCTCCTTGGTGGTGGTGGGAGTAGCACTTCTTGGCCTTTTCTTTTCTCTGAAACTTCCTCGACTTGACCCCATTGATCCCACTTTAAAATTAGACTGGAATCTTTTTCGCTCCACTTATAGAGTCATGAACATTGGCCGCTCCGTCAAAAGTGTGTTTATCTCAATTCTTGGGATCTCATGGTTTTGGTTTTTTGGGGCGACCCTTCTTTCTATTTTTCCTGTTTATGTTAAAGATGTTCTTCACGCTAATGAGCAGGTCGTGACCCTTTTTCTAGCCATTTTTTCTATTGGTGTGGCCTTGGGTTCGATGATTTGTGAAAAGTGTTCCCATAAAAGAATTGAATTGGGTCTTGTGCCCTTCGGTTCCATAGGACTGTGCTGGTTTGTCTTTCATCTCTATTTTATGGGAAGACCCTATGAAATTAGTGGTGACCTACTTAACATCACAGGATTCATGCAACAAACAGGCTCTTACTGGATCCTCTTTGATCTGGCAGGACTCTCTATTATGAGTGGCTTTTTTATTGTCCCCCTTTATACCTTCATTCAAATGCGCTCAGAGCGCTCTGTTCGCTCCCGAGTCATTGCGTGTAATAATATTTTAAACGCTCTCTTTATGGTTGGTGCCGCGGGTTTTTTAATCGTGTTTTTTTCATTTGGTTTTAAAACCACAGATGTTTTCCTCGCCCTCTTTGTGATGAATGTGGCCGTCTCCCTCTACATTTATACCGTCATCCCAGAATTTCTGTGGCGCTTTATCTGTGTACTTTTGGGTAAAATGCTCTATCGGCTTAAAGTGCAAGGTCTTGATCACATCCCCCTCGAGGGACCAGCAGTACTCACCTGCAATCACGTCAGTTTTGTGGACTGGCTTGTCATAAGTGCTTCCGTTAAAAGACCCGTGCGTTTTGTCATGCACTACTCGTTCATGAAAATTCCTGTGCTCTCTTTTTTCTTTCGGGGAGCAAAAGTCATTCCCATTGCCGGGGCCAAGGAAGATCCGGAGTTAATGGAAGAGGCCTTTGATAAGATAGCTGCCACTCTGGAGGATAAGGAGATTGTTTGTATTTTTCCTGAAGGAAAAATCACCTATGACGGAAATATCTCACCTTTTCGCCCTGGGATAGAAAAAATTATCTCCCGCACTCCTGTTCCGGTCATTCCCATGGCAATACGAGGTTTATGGGGGAGCTTTTTTTCCCGGAAGTATGGGCCCGCTGGAACAAAATTTAGAGTCATCCCTAAACGGTGGTTTTCAAAAGTTGATCTCTTGATCGAACCGGCCTTGGCCCCTCAAATGGTCACAGCAGAGAGCCTACAGGAAAAAATAAAAAGTATGATGGACTGAGTTTAGGGCTGGCACCACCTGAATTTTTTAAAATGGTAGAAACAATCAGGTAAGAATGATGAGCAACTGAAAATGACCGCCTCTGAGGAAAGGAATCCGTTGTCAAAAACTGACGGTTCAAAAAAATGTAAGAAAAAGGGCAAGAAATAGACGCATCATAAAATGATAATTGAAAAAAACTAGATGTCTTTAAAAATGGATCATGAATTAAAAAAACTTCAACTAGGAAATTTACAAAAATTTTACCTCATTCTCGGGTTGATTAATCTTTTTTAACCACAGAGCATTTTAAATAAACGGATCCAAATCCCTCAATCCGGCAGGAAATATCATGGCCATTAACTGTCTCTTCCAAAAGTTTTATGCCTTTAATTTTTGTTCCTGATTTGATGGTGTCTGCCCCAACTTTTAAATCCTTTATGGTTCTCACTGTATCGCCGGACTGAAGTTGAACGCCATTAGCATCTAAAAATGTGGAGTTGCTAGGAATGTCTTCCAGAGACACCACAGTCTCTAAAGTCCACTCATGAGCACATTCTGGACATATCCACAAATTTCCGTCTTGGTATCCATAGGGAGACTGGCAACTGGGACAATTTTCAGCATCATTTGACATATAAGACCTTAAAGTTTTTTTATGAGATAAAGTTATACTACGTAGCTTATTTTAAAATCAAAAGACTAGCGTCCTTTCCCTGCCTCAATAATATTCTTGAATCTCAAATTTTTGATTTCAATAAAGACCTGATTTGTTCTTTGAGAATTTAAGCGCCATTTTTCTTTCTCTTCAACAGAAAGAACTCTTTTGCGGGATGCAAAGGCTTTATGCTCTGCCTTTAGTTTCACAAGTTCTTTTTTTAAAGACTCCATCTTGTGATGATCTTCTTGACTTAAAGAAGCACCGTCCTCCATAAAATTCCTTCCTTTCTAGTGGCGATCAAGTATAAAAACACACCACCTTAATCGTTGTTTGGAAGTTATTAACATTATTTTATAAGTCCGGCAAAAAATTCACCACACTATTCCATGAATGGGAAGAAAAGTGAGAAGAAACTCTGTTTGGATTTTTTACCCTCATGAGCTTGTTTACGAATTAGTTTCACCCGATTCTAAAGTCTCAATTAAAACTTTCTAAAGGTTGGAATTATCGCGCCCGTTTTCTTTCTGAGGAACGAAGGGTTCCTATTCCAAAGAAAAATTGCCACTGTGATTCAAGATGATTTTTATAACAGCTACACACTTATTGAGTAAGATGTGGCACCGACTTAATCCATGAGTCAGTCATTAACTTGACCATGTTTAACTTCATTTAACTCTATTTCACGATTTTAGTCGGTCAAAGCCGGCAAAGCATGAAAGCAAACGACATCTTAAAATAGTTCTCAAAATTCTTAGGGGAATGATCATCACTCCCCTTTTTTTGCCTTTTTCCCAGGCGATACCCAAATACTCTTAAAAATGGCGGGATGAAAGTTTTTCACGGTGGTATTTCGAAAAATCCCCAGTCCTGTAAAGTATCGCTAAGAACTATTAAAAAGAACAATGATTAAAACCATTAGATAAAATTATGAGAAGGTTCCTTTTCCTAATAACATTACTATCTAACCAACCTACCGCTCAGGCTTCACTGGCAGAGCCGATCACTAAATGGTCAAAAAAAAATCTTTCAGTCTGTTTTGGAGGACCAATTGAGTGGGGAAAGTCGAGAGTATGGGATAAGTACGGATTAAAATTTTCAGAAACGCCACGAAATGATGAGGCCCTTGAATTTAGCCTGGACGAGAAAAATCTCATTATTTCGGCAGTTAATGCTAACTTTACACATGAAAATACCGGTATACATTTCACAGGTTGGAGCGATTGCAGGGATAACGAAACATATGACATCTATATTTTTAGAATTCATAACGAAAAAAAACTTAATGGGCAAGCTACTGTAGGTTTTAAAAGTGAGTCTGTTTTTGATCTCTCATTCTCACATTACATACGAAATCCAGACATCTCAAGAAAAGAATACGTTTTACTTAATACTGACATCAAAGACCCCAACAGAAAAATTTCTCCACAGGAGTCTCTGGCACTGACCGCCCTCCATGAATTTGGTCATGTAGCAGGACTAAGGCACGAAGAGGCAAGATTTGATCATGCCAAGAAAGACCCGAACTGCTTGAAGACTGGTGAATTGGCCTATCCTGAAGCATATCAATTTATGATTGAAAAAGAAGGTTCTAGTTCCAAGAGTTTTTCTGTATATGACCCAAATTCAATAATGTCTCATTGCTTTTTAAACACCTTGAGAAGGTTCACGGGGTTGTCTTTTTCTTACCCTCGAAATGAAGTTAGTCCAATAAACTTACAAGACAAAAATCTCTTTGAAACACAAGTTGTAGGAAATACCATTGAGGCAAAAATTAAAATCAATTTATCTTCTCTGGATAAACATTCCTTAAAATGTCTTTATGTATATGGTGAAAAAGAATTCAAAGAAAGCTGCCATGAAAGATTCTCTGAACCAGATTTTTTTAAATTGACCAGTGATCATGGTCAATAGAATGCTTTTTTCAGATACCTTTCTTTCCCTGGCCCTGATTCAGATTTTCTTCTCTTTTTTACCTTGAATTCAACATATCAATTTGTTTAATTCGCTTTAAGCATCAATACTATCCGTAAAAGACGTAAAATAAAAATTTCATTAGGGCAATTCGAAAACCCTGAAATGCTTCGATCAATCAGAGCTCATTCAAACTTTGCTGAATATGTACCGCTGAACTTATTTGCTTTGTACTTACTTGAATCTCAAGGTGCACCTCTACTGCTTTCTCATGTTCTAGGTTTTTCAACATTGTTAGGTCGGTTATTGCATGCTTATGGTATTACTCAGAATAATGAAAATTTTAAATTTCGAGTTACAGGGATAATGTCCTAACTTTCCGATCTAACTTCAGGCAAAATTAAACTCCAAGCATTTTCATCATTTGTGAACGGAAATTGAAAGGGCTTTGCCCTCAATTAACTAAAGAGTAATTTCTCTCATCTTTTTTGCAGTTTAGTGTTTAATAACTGAATTAATCAAAAAAGCCACCCCCCACTCCTTAAGTTTTATTTTAGCATCCATTGGAGAGGGTCTACTTGGAGTAAAATCTTTTTGCGGCAATGGAGGATATATTTCTTTATTTTTAAGCGCTAAACTTTTCAACGGAATCAAAATGTAAAGGACTCGTGAAAAATCAGCTTCCAATGAAACCTTTAATGGAGCGGCCTTTTGCATCTGATTATTATACTGAGGATAGAGACAATAATATGGGTAGTTTGGCATTTTGATTTTCCAATATTTCGAAAAATCTTCTAGGGATCTTTGTGAATGCTCTAAGGCCATCAAGTCTTGTTGCATAATTTCTAAGATAGACTCTCTCGTAGAACAAACACCTTGTTCAAATTGAAAATCTTCCAGAGATGCCCTTGCATCATAGAATAAATAACCGTATGCAACTCCATCGACAAAAAAATAATCCTTCTTTGCTTTGACCTTCCATGAGTTACTATCATCTAGGTAGGGTGCTGTCGCAATAAACTCTTGATTAGGATTGCTAAAGGTAATATCAAAATTCACTTCTTCTTTGGTGTCTATATAGATATTAGGCTTACCCATCATAACAGGACCACTGCCTGGATATTGCTGATGATTCATCCCCTGACCCTGCCATGCCCCTGGGAAGTGCATATTCGGATAATACATATTTCCCTGCATTGCCCACCAAGGCATTTGCGGTTGCGTCTGCCATGCCATCATAGGCCAATAAAAAGATTGGCCATGACCCCAATTAAAATTCATATGATTTTGCATCTCTGCTTGGCAATGAACACAAAAAGAAGAACCCATGCCAGGAGCTTGTCCAAAGGGTAAGCATTGAGGAGGGCTAAAATAGTTAACCTGATAACGATAACTACCCGGCGGACACTGAAAAGGCATCGGATTAGCAAAGACATTAAGACCGATGAACAGAAATACAAATAATAATTTCTTCATTACTTATCCTGTAACTTTACTTTAACGCTTATTTTTTGATTCTCTAGCACTTTGACTCTTTCAATGAAACCACACCCCTCGCTTGAGGTGCCACGCACCTCATAATGACCTGGTTTAACATAAAACTCAAAACTTCCATTATTAGGGACTTCAGTTTGCATTAAAAGAGTTCTTTGAACGAAATCGTCGGACACCGTGCTTAACCAGACCATGACATTTTTTGAGTTGCATCCATGGGGGGCCGTAACCTTCCCTCTAATGGTAGTGGCCTGAAGATGAGATATCGATATAAATAATATTAAAAAGTATTTCATAAAATATTCTTCGGTTTTTTTTTGGAAGAATTTAATCACTATTTTAGTTCTCATGGGGGGCAGCTATGAATTTCCTACTTCGCAGCTTTGTGGACCCCAGAGGGAACAGGGAAATTTGAGGTGGATTGGTTTAAAGAAGGTCGTGGAAAAAATTACGTAAGTCTAGGTATCGGAAATTCCAATCTTACCTATGCGCCTCATATGTAGTCCTGAGGTCGCCTATATACGTATTAAATACTAAAAAGCCTGAAATCTATGCGGCAGAATCATCATCTAGGCTTTCACGTAAGAGAATCTTAATCAGCGACTCATAAGGAACGTCTCGCTTATTTCCTAGAACTTTTATTTCTTCCAAAAGATCTTCTGGTAAAAGAATCGAGATCGTCTTAGTCGAAGGCTTAAGATTAGGAAGATTGATTTTTTTCCACTTCTAATATCAAAGTAGTCAGTCACATCATTCTTTTCCCAAAAATCTCTTTCTTGCTGCTCATTTTTAAAGTTTGGTATTTTCTTAGTTTTCTTCATATGCTTTCCTTACTTTTCCGCTCATGTCTCTTGCCGAAATGACCCAGATTAATTTTTTCTTTCTTAAAGTGAAAATGATGGTGAGAAACCTTCCATTATTAGTTACCCCAAGGGCAAGAAATCTCTTTTCATCATTCTGAGAGTAGGTATCAAAAACTAAAAGTGGGTGATTAAAGAAAACTTGCTCGGTTTCAGTTTTCTTAACTAAACGATCCTCCGAAATTATTGCCTCGTACCCTTTGTCCCAGTCGAATCCTTCTCAATTTTTTAGTAGTTCTTCAACTGTCATAAGTGTAAATTATCAGAATATAAAATCAGTTATAAAGTTATCATCATAAGAAAAAAAAACACAGAGTGATTCTTGCACTTTTTGATTTCACGCTTTTTCAGGAGTTGAGCACCCATGGTATCCATGATTATCCCTTAAACTCATACATCGTGTTTCAGAGAAACAATCATTCAAGCACTACAAACGTATCACTTAAACTAAAGCTTAAACCACTTGCATTTAAGAAATCTAAAATAATTTCTCTTTCTCTCTCAGGTAGAGGTGCCAACACATGTCTTACTAAAACATTCTCAATCCCTACCTGCTCCACCATAACTTTCAATGATTCCTTCGCCATCTCAAAATAGTCACTTACACCGGCTTTCTTACCCCACTCTGAACAGGGGCCGAATTTGAAATCAGGTAACCAGAAGTCCACAAGACCATCAAATTTCTTAATTTGTACAACTGACTCATATCCTGAGCTCTTCATAATAATCGGTAAAGGGAACTTCGCTTCCTTCAAAATTTTCAAGTTATTTATCAAAACAGGAATGTGAACGGTGGGAGAAAGAATTTGAATATTTTCAGCCCCATTCTCAAGAAGCCCCTGGCAGATTCTTAAAAATTCGAGTGTTGTTGTCTCTTTACCATGAGAAACTTTTTCAGGATTATGACATGATGGACACGTTAGCGGACATCCACTCAGCATGATACAACCCGAACCACCCAATCCATGAACGAGAGGTTCATCTCCAAAACTGATTCCGACATTGGAGACTCGGAGTTTTGAATCACCACAAGATGGATGAGCGTACCTTACGCGGTCAAAGCCACATTCCTTAGGGCACAAAGAACATTTCTTATATTCGGTCTTATCTTCAAAATTTAAAACTTCGGGGATTTTCCAATGAACTGGCCTTATGTCACATGTTTCTTTTTCAAGGCACGTCAATGAGTAAAGATCATCCCAGAGGAAGCTTATGAAAACCCTGCCATCTTTGGTGATTGTTATATCACTCTGTTGAATTTGAGACATTCGTCTTCTTCTTAATATTTTGCTGATAATATTCGCTGGTGCGAGTTCTAGATTTAACTTCTCCAAGAGCTTTCTCAATAGGTTTGAGCTCTTCTTCGCATTCAGTGCCTTTGAACCCTTCGGTTTTGATTTTTACTTCGCCATCGGGACCAATTTCAATTATGAGCTCTTTCTTTAGCGCCATTTTTCCACCACTATTCTAATTGATCCATTCGGAAGTTTCTCTTCTTTGACGGAGGCATACCCTTTCTTTTTCACTTCATTTAGGATTTTAATCCTTGAATAGGCCTGAGTGACTTTATTAATAGTTTGTTTTACTGAAGCAGTATCCTTCTCAGTAACAAATTCCACTTTGCCATCAATGTTTTCAACTACTCCGATCTTTTCACCCTGCTCATTTGTGATTCTATAATCTATAAGACGTCTGTTCCCATGACAGTCTTTCATATATCGTTTTTCTTCTTCAAGCTGACGTAGATCTTCATTCGCAAGGCCAAGTTCCGAGATACTCTTTACAAGAACTTCTACGGAATTTATAAAGACCACAATTTCACACGATTGACTCATTACCACCACCTTCTACTACGCCTTAATCCTAGCAAGCCCAGAATTCCTGCGAAGATAAATTCAATAAATATGTTTCTCCCTGATCTACCACCGAAATACAATAGGGTGATTGCTCCAAAGAGAACGAAGCTCATGATCCAAATTTTGTTCTTCGCCTTCTGTTTCCTTTCCAAGGGATATTGTTTTTGGATTTCTAGCTCCATGAGTTCATCTTTTTGAACTTTCTTAATGGTCTTAGCCATTTCATGTTGTCGAATAATAGAACGACGACGCTCCTTCTCCTCTAACTGTTTATCCAGATCAGCGGATAACTTTTTCATTTCTTTATCAATCATGTCTACCTGTGCTTCATTACGTAGCTCAAGCTTGCGCTTAAACTTCATCTTTTCAATGAGAGATGGTTTTTTTAGTACACCACTCGTTTCAAATTCCATTTTCTCAAAACGATTATTCTTCTTGCTCACTCGACTCTCTCAATCTTATTTGCTTTTGAACCTGGAACTTGAGAGACCGATGCATGTAAAACATCTGCATTCCTTGCTCTTGTCTTGGCCCATTGCCTGGTGCGTTCCAGTTCTTCTTTATAGGTTATTGAAAGAGGGATAGTTTCTCTTATGGCCTTGTGAACATCTTCATTTTTAAGTTCACGCTGCTCACTGTATGCGATGAATAACCCTTCAACGACCACGTGTTCAAGCTCGGCGCCAGAAAAACCATCAGTTAGTTCAATGATTGACTTCAAATCAAATGTTTTTGGATCGCGCTTACGCTTCATTAAATGAATAGTAAGGATATCCATTCTTGATTGGGCGTGAGGAAGATCCATGAAGAAGATTTCATCAAATCTTCCTCTTCTTAGAAGCTCAGGAGGTAGTGCCTCAATTTTATTAGCTGTTGCAACAACGAACACAGAAGATTCTTTTTCCTGCATCCATGTGAGAAATGTTCCGAACACCCGAGCACCGGTTCCACCATCCGAGGAACCGCTCACTCCACCGGCAAGCCCTTTTTCGATTTCATCGATCCAAAGCACACATGGAGAAACACCTTCAGCTACTTTCAAAGCACGTCTCATATTTTCTTCCGAACTACCAACTAATCCTGAAAAAATTTTCCCGAAATCGAGTCTTAGCAATGGAAGTCTCCATGAATTGGCGACAGCTTTCGCAGTTAAGCTTTTTCCGCATCCAGGTGCTCCAAGGAGCAAAACACCTTTTGGAGTGGGAAGACCGAATTCAGATGCTTTCGTGGAAAATGCTTTTGATCTTAACCCAAGCCATTGCTTAAGGTTTTGCAAACCACCTACTTCTGAAATCTTTGCGTTGGCAGGAAAGAATTCAAGAATGCCTGACTTACGGATAATCTGTTCTTTTTCTTTCAGAACAACGTTCACGTCACGCACATTCAGCACAGAATCATTCACGACCGATTTTGAAAAAGCATTTTCTGCTTCAGTTAATGTAAGTCCTTGAGCAGCTCTCACGAGAGCTCTTGCTTCATCAGGCTTGAGATCAACAGAAGATTTATTACGTTTAGAAATTACGTCGATAATTGACTGAAGAAGCTCGGTAAGTTCCTGAGGGTCAGGTAAAGGGATATCAACCAGCGTAATTTCTTTCTCAAGCTCAATTGGTAGATTGAGTCTCGGTGAAGCAATAAGAATCGTTTTAAAGCTTCCTCTCAAATCATGCGCAAGATCTCTAAGTCGTCTTACAACATGAGGATCTTCAAGGAATGGATGGAAGTCTTTTAAAAGAAAAAGACTAGGAGCATCGTGCTTTTGAATATGCACAAGAACTTCCAAGGGATCATTATATTTACCAACATCTTCAGTTGAGTAGAGCTTCAATCCTTGAGTGGCCGTCCAATGATGGAATTCTTTACTCTGTTTTTTAGAAAGACTAGAGATTAGACTTTCTAAACGAGCCTCTTCATGGGTCAAAAGATAAATGATTGGATAGCGAGCTCGGATGAGAGAATCGATCTCTTTCAAAACAGGTTTTACAGGTTGTTTTTCATTCATTAGAAAATTATATTAGGAAACTAAGTTTTATCCAGAAGATTCTGATTGGTTATGGCCAAATTTGTGAGTTTTTCAGTTCGGACAATTACACTATTTGCAAACCTTGATAAGATAAGGCACATTCATTTCATTTTTGCTTTATTTGTTAAAAAAGCAAGAGCAACTCGCTGTACCAACACTACCCGAAGTAATATTAAAAAATGAAAATCGAGTAATGGATTCGAGAGGTTATTTGTATTAATCTACAAAGCGATTCTTGCGTTTTTTGTTTTCACGAAAGTTCATTCAAATTCACGGCATTCCTCGAGTTAAGCACCCATGGTATCCATGAGTATCCTTATACCAATTCCTTCTCCATTATAAGAGCTTCGGAATTAATTAACTTATTACTGTAAGGCTTAACTTCGTAAGCGGAATATTAACCTTTCTATTACCCACATCTTTTGGGGCCTTGCGACTTGGCCTCCTTTTTGAATTGTTTTATTCTTAATTAGTGATTAGTAAAATATCTGAAGAATTCTTAGACATCTCTTTTGGAGATAAACGATTAGATTGTCGATTTAAAAAAATTGCTGATCAATTATCAAGTAACATGGGAGCGTCCATACCTTTGGCTTGTGAAGATTGGGCCAACACTAAGGCAGCATACCGATTCTTTAAAAATAAAAAAATCACTCTAGATAAAATTCTTGATCCTCACAAGTTCAGCACTCATGAACGAATAAAAAAGAATGATGATGAATTTACACTTATACTACATGACACGACAGAACTCACTTATACAAACCACCCCTCAATTAAGGATCTGAATCCTGGTAGAAGATTAAAGCTTCGAAATCCAAAAAAGGATGGGAGCAAGACCATCCATTACGATTACAATTTGATAATGCATACCTCTCTTGCATTAACTACCAATGGAGTTCCTTTAGGAGTTACCGCCTTAAAGATTTGGGATCGTGATAAATTCAAAGATACAACCAGTATGAAAAGAAAAGTAAATCCAACGAGAGTTCCTATTGAAAGTAAAGAAAGTTATAAATGGATTGAGAATATAGATAAATCATCATCTGAAGCTTCGATTTCATCTAAGAAATTAGTTCATATTGGAGACAGAGATTCGGACATGTTTGAGTTATTCGAATTATGTGACAAGACTGACACAAATTTTGTGATTCGGGTTGCACATAATAGAAATGTCGGTTTCAATGGAGAACTTCTTTACGATGCAGGAAATAATGAAATTATCCAGTCTGGAACATTTAATCTTGAGGTGAGAGACAGCAATAAGGTAAAAAGAAACGCCAAGATTAATTTGTCTTATTCTAAAGTAAATATTATCCCAACTATGAGCAAAAGAAAAAATTTCGCTCCAATTGCTTTATACTATATTGTTGCTGAAGAAGTATTAGGTAAAGATGAAAATCCATCTAACCCTATCATTTGGCGTCTTCTTACAAATCTGCCTATAAAATCTTTAAAGTCTGCACACGAAAAAATATATTGGTATTCATTAAGATGGAAAATTGAGGTCTATTTTAAAGTTCTTAAAACAGGGTGCAAGGTTGAAGATTGCAGGCTTCAAACGAAGCAAGGACTTATGAGATACTTAACTCTTATGAGTATAGTTTCATGGAGAATTTTCTGGATAACTATGTTTTCAAGAGAAAATCCAACAGGGTCACCTGAAGAGTGTCTTACGAAAGAAGAGATAAGAATTCTTAAAAAAATTGCTCAAAAAAAGAATACCAGTTGGAATGGTAAAACATTACAAGACTATTATTATGAGCTTGCAAAACTTGGTGGATTCCTAGCACGAAAATGTGATGGCGAGCCTGGATTTATTACGACTTGGCGTGGATATTTAAGATTACAAGATATTCTTTTAGGATTTAGGCTCATCTAGAAATTAAAGATGGCACTGTAGGTTTAAAAAAACACTTTTTCTTCATGAAAAATATAAATTAATTTATTTTTTCCTTTCACTTCCTTCAGGAATCACAATATTTTGTAGTGAATAAAAAGTTGTGGGTAATAGAAAGTTTAGTATTCCGCTTACCTTCTTGTCAGTGGATCAGTGATTGGCAAGTTTTCTGACGGTACTGATGGTAAAGTGTGTGATGAAGATACAGGTGAGTATTGTCCAGGATTAACTGATTGCGAAATGAGAGTTACAGATTTCTCTTTTTCACAGATTTAATAATTGAGCGAGGAACTAAACATCCTCGCTCAATTTTTCTATTACATTGATAATCCTGTGAGCCAAGTACGATCTACGACGAGCTGTTTTGTTGAGTTACCACTTATTGATGCTCGATTCATCGATAACGTTGTAAAGCTTGTTAATGAACCGCAAGATCCAGTTGCGTCTGATAAGTCCGTTGCATTTCCACAAGGGGTTGCCGAGGCTGGGCATGTATTCATTTGACTGAAAATACCAGAGCCATAGACATAAGTTCCATTCGTTTTCATTTGAATACCGCAGCCTAGTCCAGTAAAGTTAGCACCAGGTGTATTTGTATGAGTAGAGTCGGCCGATGAAGCCGAAGAGAGCTCGAAAATCCCTAGAGTTTTATTTGCTAGGATGTGAGTGACACTTGCATAGTACAAATTATCTACAGAGCTTTTTTCAACGCTAATTTGAAAGACTTCCATTGCTTCCCCACTCTCATCAATTTTGGACAAGACGGCCATCGTTGGTGGTTCTGAATCATTCGTCTCAAAACTTGCATTCGTTTGAATTTCGGCGATATACCAGTAGCCACCAGCTTTTCCAAAGTAGACTTTAAAATCTGAAACTCCTAGAGAAGCAGCATTGACAGTCTGAACGCATGATAACTCCATCGGGAAATTAAAGCCTGTCGCTATAGCTGGTGGTGTGTAAGTTGATGTTGGAGTATCGGCACAGGCGATAATAGCATCAGCAAGGCTATCGAGGCGAGAATCGACGCTATTCAATCGGTACATGAAATCAGTTGGGCCTGGTGAAAAAATTCTATCTTTCATCTCATCTAAATTTGTGTCGGGAACAAATTCTTCTGTAAGATTGAAACCCACTGAGGATGATTCTAAGGAGTTTGGAAGAGAAGCCTTCGCGATGGTGACCATACTTGGTACTGGTGAGGGTGAGCCGCTAGTTAAGCTTTCTTCTTTGGCGCAACTTATGAAAGATAAGATGAAAACAAGCAAAATGAGATTTGACGGTTTTTTGATCATGCAGTTTCCTTTTATAAAAAGTCTTTAATAATGATCAGAAAAACTGCCTAGAGCTGTACACTCAAAAAAAATTGAGTCTTGGTTGGATTTGATTATTCGCCAGAACGTTGGTTCCAGATGGATAAAACAAAGTAATTTCGACCAGATTGTTTCGCCTCTTAGTGATTCTTATGAACTTCCCAAAAACCGGGGGCATATGAAATCCTAAAAAAGATAAAAGGGGAAAGATGAGTAAGAAAGGTTAGACAAAATTAAAAGGTGCTGAAGGCATCTACATCATTGCCTTCAAGACCTAATCCATAGGGGGTCAATACTTCCATCAGGCTTTTTTGGGCCCTATCAACTTGAAAGTACCTCCCATGATGTAACAATTTGCAAAAATGGTAAAGTCTGCTCGTGGCCCACATAACAGATCTTCATACAAAAGGGTTAGGCAAGATTGAACAAAAACTCTTGGATACTCTGCAGTCAGAAAAACCTGACATCATATTTCTTACGGGAGATATATCAACCCCAGGAGGTACAATTAAAGGATACGAAGAGGTACTTTCAAAACTAAAAGCTCCCCAAGGAGTCTACTTCGTTCAAGGGAATTGGGAATACTGGGAACCCATCAATGAGCTCGGACGTATTTTAAAAAAGAATGGAATCGTTGATCTTACTAATAAATCTCAAAAACTAAATACGGATCTGTGGCTTATTGGCCTTGATGATCAATTGGCCGGCTCACCAAACCTTGAGGTCTATAACAATATTCCTAAAGATGCCCGAATATTATCTTTATTTCACTCGCCTATCTTATTTGAAAATATAAAAGAGAAGAGTGATATCTCTTTTGCTGGTCACTCCCATGGAGGCCAGATCAGGCTTCCCTTGATTGGTGCACTTTGGACTCCAGAAGGAACAGGAAAATTTGAGGCTGGTTGGTTTAAAGGGGGGCGTGGAAAGATGTATGTCAGTCGAGGTATAGGAAATTCAATCTTACCTATCCGCCTCATGTGTAGTCCTGAGGTAGCCTATATACGTATTAAATACTAAAAAGCCTGAAATCTATGCGGCAGAATCATCATCTAGGCTTTCACGTAAGAGAATCTTAATCAGCGACTGATAATTCTCATTAAGGAGTAGCAAACCTATGTGTGCTTTATCTTTTGTGGGGTATCCAACCAGACAATCAATCATACCAATTAATATGTTCTCAGAGAATATGCCAATAACATACTTATCATATCTGTGGAAGCTTTGCGGTAGAGCTTCAAAGACTTCCTTACCATCATTCAATCCCGCAATCTCCCCTGAGACATTCAAGCAATAGGCTGGTGCATTTTTGAGCTAGTTTTGTATAAGACTTTCATTATCAGCAGTATGATCAAGTCGAATAAATTTCAAACTAACCAACTTTCTTTTCATGAACAAAGACTTTGCGCAGGACATCGTTCATCAATGATGTATAAGAAACATGATGTTTCTCGGCCAAGTCTCTAATGGCTTCCAAAACATCTGAATCAAAATTGGCCGTAATCTTCTCTCTAGAGACCTTCTTCAAACAAGGAAGAGTTGAAAGATCAACATCGATCTTGCCAAAGAGTTTATGAGGTAATCTATCTACTTTTTTTAAAGCTTGCTTTAGACTTGGTTTTTTCATTTTTGCCATGAAGCGCCTCCCAACATTTTCAGAGATATTTATAATTCTCATGGATGTATTTAATAATGCCTTTAGCTGCTCTTACTGAAAATTGAGTAGACCCAATCACCTCAAGAATCACTAGTGAAATCTTAACTTCGGCCTTCTCCCCTTTTGCTATTACATGCACATGAGCTGGGCCATGTTCTTTAGGAGGAGCGAATACCTTTATTTTCCACTTTTCATTTTCAATGACAGTCCCGACCTTCAATAACATAATATGCCATACTTTTATATGGGTATAAAGCCATACTTTTTAAAGTTACAATAATGGTTGAGTAGATCTTTCTAATAAATTCGACAAGATAAATACCTATGAATACCCATGGATACTCCACATTTTTCACTTTTGATGATATCTTTTAATTATTTCAGCAGGATAGAAACAATATGCCCGAACTACCCGAAGCAAATGAATTCAAATTTAAAAACTGTATTGATGTTCTTGAGATAGTTGATTTGAGCTGATTCTCACTCTACAGACGGATTCTCTTCTCTTTCTTCTACTTTCCAGAAAATATCCCGAAAAGTGATTCTCGGTGCGAAAGGTGATTTTGAGTTTGAATCAGGTGCGAATTAGCCAAGGTTATTAAAACTAAACCTGTCCCGGGTAGAATATGGGAATTCACCAGAGTGATGTTTTCTCACAGCATATCCTGGGTAACGTCCAGCTCTTATGGCCTCGATAAATTGTTCTTTAGACATAACCATTTTCTTTCGAATATCCAAGAACTCAGTATTCGCCCCTGTCTTGCTCTCTTTAATTTTGATAACAAAAGATTTTGGAAGTCGCTTGATACTTTTCTCACCCTTGTACTTCCTAGCATCTTCCAGATCTATAATAAGCTCACCAGCTTTCAACGCCTTCATAAGCTTTAGGTAAAGATCATCCCAATTCTTCGAACACTTGCCGTATGACCTACCAATAGCATTATTCCAGAAGTCCATATTTTCACTCAGAACAGAAGTTGATTGTGAATTGAATGAAGTTAACTCATTCAGCCGACCCATTTTTTCGGCTGTTCCTGCATTATATTCGATTGTGTATACACCGCTGATGTAGGCATGTCTCAAGGCATCGATGTCGTTATCTTCCAAACCCAACCCATATGGATCAATGCTCCCGTCAGGCTTCTTGGGTATGGGACGCAGGTCTTTGTCCAACCTCTTGTAAAGGTCCATCAAAGCCTCATCTTTCAAATGGTAAATTTTGAGAATGTTTCCCATAATAGAAGGATAGCATGAAAACACTAAAAATAATCACTTTGCTAGTTCCAGTTTTGATCTTAATTTATTCGACTTGTTTTGAGCCGTATCAACTGGAAAGAACCTTTAATGAAGTCACAATAGGGACAAGTGGAAAGAGCCTACTCGTGGCCCATATAAGCGACCTTCATACTTCAGGTCTAGGAACAATTGAGCTCAAAATGATCCATTCCATTCTCTCTGATAAACCCGATATTATTTTCATAACAGGAGATATCGCAACTCCAGGCGGTACGGCCCAAGGTTATGAAGATGTTCTTTCCAAGCTACAAGCACCTCTTGGAGTTTATTTCGTTCAGGGGAATTGGGAATATTGGGAACCTATCAAAGGATTAAAGCATATTTTGAAAAATGCAAATATTATCGATCTCACGAATAAGTATATCCACATTAAAGATGATCTCTGGCTTGTTGGCCTTGATGATGAACTGGCCGGAGTCCCTAAGCTTGACACTTATAAGATTGTTCCTGGAAACGACAAAATAATTTCAATCTTTCACTCACCGGTCTTGTTTGAATCCATAGGCCATAAGACTGACCTTGCATTCGCAGGTCACTCCCATGGCGGGCAGATTAGGCTTCCTTTCATAGGTGCTTTATGGACGCCTGAAGGTACAGGAAAATATGATGCTGGCTGGTTTCAAGAAGGAAAGGCGAAAATGTATGTGAGCAGAGGATTAGGAAATTCGATTTTACCTATCCGGTTCAACTGCAAACCTGAAATCTCTTTTATCAGAGTAAGCTATTAAGAATTATGGATGTGGAGTCATCGCAATTATTGTTATTTGCTTCTTATCAGGTCCGTAGCACCAAAATATGCGATAGGCCCCAGGAGTATTGTTTTGAGCATAGGCCTCAAAAACTTTCTCATTGCTATTATAAGGATTAACTAACCCCGAATACTCATGTGTGTGAAGTCCCGTGTGACGTGGATTTTCACCTAGAAGCTGCAGGGTTTTTCGGACTTGTTTAAAAAGTCCTTCTTGTTTTGATGATTTTGATTTTTTAGTTTTTGTACGAGTGTCAAAAGCTCTCTTAGCAGCGACTTCTAATTCCTGAAATGTGGTCATCGCTGGATCAGTAAATAGAATTTCAAAAGCCACTATTTATCATCCTCAACATCATCAATCCACCTCGATTGATTGAGATCGATTTTTTTAAGTTTCCCGGCTTTGGCAGCAACTAAACCTTCGGCCACAAGTTTTTGTGCTTTTTCATTTTTATAAAACCATGCTTCCTGAGCTGGGATTTCTTTGAATGGCTTAAGCAAAACCTCACCTGTAGCTTCATCCAAGAAAACATCATAACGGCTAACGTCTCTCGTAAGAACGCTTCCAAGAGTAATACGTCCACGGTCATCAGGCCGGGCAGTACCAAATGGCTTTTCATGTTTTAATTTAAACCCCATATTCACCTCACGAATTGCATTATATCACAAAATGGGATTACCCACAATGGGCATCCCCACGCATATCGGTTAGAAATTTCAAATACTTGAAAGGACAATGTCCGAATTGAATCAAGTCAGGCATTTTTCTCCCAAAAACTGATTAATTTCAATGTATCATGGGCCAATGCCTGAACTACCCGATCTAAGTTCGGTCAAAATTAAACTCTAAGCATTTTCATTATTTGTGAATGAAAATCGACCTTCCAGCAGACTCATCACTTCACCATGTTTCACTTCTTTTAACCCCATTTCACGACTTCAGTCGGAAAAGTCGGAATGAGCTAAGAAACAAAATTTAAAACCTAACCTGGCACCTTTTCGTCTTGGACGCTCAAACCATTCTTTTATAAACTAAAACTATGTCACTTCTAAAACGCCCTCATACTCTTAAGATGGCCCCACCTGGTTCACATGTGGTCAAACGACACACCAAAATATCTCAAAATGGCATCAAGTATTATGTGAAGGCCCACACTCGTAAGAATCGAGGTAAGAAGGCAATCCTGCTCCCAGAGAACCTTCTCTATTTGTACTGGCATGGTGATCGTGACTTTCCTTCAGTCGGTGCTGTAAAAGGCTTTGATGAATATCCCGAACTTGATTCAGTCATCCAGTTCTGGTTGAACTTTTGGAAAGAGCAAGGACTTCCTTTTCCAGAAGATTTTGACCCACTTCTCATTAAGGCCTTAATTGCTAAAGAATCCAGCTTCAGAACACAAGTAAGAACACGGGCCAAGAATAGTTCTGCCACTGGTCTCATGCAGATTCTACAATCAACGCTTTATCGATTAGAAGGCATTCCAGACAGTAGAAAGAATATTGAAGTTCCAGACCATTACCTTCAACTCAAACTAGAAGATCTCACTGACCCTGTTATCAACATCGCAGCTGGAACACGCTGGCTTTCCCATAAGTACTATCTCCTGTGCAGAGACAAAAATAAAAAATAAAGATTTATATTCAACGGTCAAATATTACAATCAGTGGAATAAACTCGTAGACAAATATGCAGATGAATTCTTCAAACTTTATCATAATTCTCTCAATCGCAAGCCTACTCTCTAATGTCTCCCTCGCCCAGATCTGGACCGGAACTCACGAAATCAAGCTTGATCCCCACATCAAATTAGTCATGCTAAATAAGGTTAATCCTGCTTGTCGTATTGCTGGTCGTTCTGAGGACATAGATTGCTCTCCGGCCACAACACTAAGTTTGATCTATAAAGGCATAACTTATTCCTATGACAATCTCATCGAACCTTGGGAAGGTAGTTTTTTTATCTATTTCGTGAAACTGGGTTCAAATTCTTACGCAAGAGATCTCAATGGGGATGGATTAAAAGAAATTGCGATCTATCCTGCGGTATGCGGAAATAGCCCTAAATCCCGGGCCTATATTTATACGGTAAAAGAGCATGAATTGCTTCCCTATGGGACTGCGACTATTTTTGGGAGACTGGTATACCTGTGGCAAACGTAAAAAAAGATACAAGCTTTAGGCCGGATATATAAATTCCTATGGGTAAAGTCGAAAAAGTCGGAATTACTCAAGGCAAAAGCCATACTTGAACAAGTGTACCGAATATGATACACTAGCCATGTTGGAGATTTATGAACAAGATCGTATGGAACAAAAAAGCACTCAAAGAAGTTCAAAATTTCCCTGACACTATAAAAAAAGAGTTGGGATACCTTCTCTTTAAACTGCAAAAGGGTGAATCTCTTGCAATGCCTCACTCAAAACCCATGCCTTCTGTTGGTAAAGGGTGTTACGAGCTAAGGGTTAAAGGTGAAGATGGCGCATATCGAGTTTTTTACATATTAAAAATTGAACACGGGATCATCGTTTTCCATGCTTTTAAAAAGAAAACTCAGAAAACGCCACTAAAAGATATTGAACTGGGTAAGAAAAACTTAAAGGATATGTTATGAAAAAGAATAAAGTCGTCGTTAATAAAAATTCTAAGGAACTTGCGGCAGCACTTGGCCTATCTCCCTTAGATGCTATTGAGTGGGAAGTGAGACTAATGATAACGAATAAGATCATCTCAAGCTCTGAAAGCAGTGATCTAACTGTTACGGACATTGCTAAGATCGCAGGAACTTCTCGGTCACGCATTACCAAAATACTAAAAAATGATACTCACGGCATATCCCTAGATGTCCTTGTAAGAGTTTTAGGGGCCCTTGGGGAAGAAATGAAAATCAGCTTTAAGAAAGCGGCTTAATTATAAAGAGCGGCGCTTGAATGTCGCTCTCGCCGCCAGGGCTTACGCATCTAAATTTAATAAGCTTTCAATCACTTTAAGCCTAGCGTAAAGGCCAATTAGTCTTTTATAGCTACACTTTCTCAAAATTATTAGGAGAAAGTATATGAGCAAGGAAGAAGATTTTTCGTTGATCTCACATGTAATGATCATCAATGACCCAAGAATTGATCGGACTAAAAAGCATGAGTTGATTGATATCCTTGTCATCGCTATTTGCGCTTCAATATGTAGAGCTGAGACATGGACAGAGATTGAAGCGCAAATAGCGATGACAGGTCACAAGGACTTAAAACTAGCTGACAACTATTCAAAGTGCACAGAGGACGACCAGAAGAGCTTCTCGGAGATGATCATGAAGCATATCCGACTAGAGCTTAACAAAGGTGATCCTAAAGCGGATTTTGAGAAAGTCATCCAGCTCAGGCATACAAAGTCAGGCTAAAATATGATATAAAATCGGAATCGCAGTCGGAAAAGTCAGAATGGGTTCTAATAGGCCAATTCCACTTAAATGAAATTAAAAGGTTAACTTAGAAATGCCCGAACTACCCGATTCATCCGGGAGTTCATTTAAACTTCAAGCAAATTACGTATTTGCGAATGAACACAAGGCCTCGAGCGATCTCGTCACTTCACATACTTTCACAAGATTTCATGGCATCTAATGAAATCAGTCGGACTGGTCGGACTCAATTTATCCAAGATTATTAAAGCTGAATTTGTCTCTGGTAGAATATGGAAATTCACCTGAATGGTGTTTCCTCACGGCATATCCAGGATAGCGTCCAGCTTTTATAGATTCGATGAATTGTTCTTTAGTCATCATTCATTTGTTGCGAACATCAAAGAACTCTATGTTGGCACCAGTCTTAGTCTCTTTAACTTTGATGACAAATGATTTAGGCAAGAGATTAATACCTTTAGCTCCTTTGTATTTGCGAGGATCATCTGGCGTGATAATGAGGTCACCATCCTTTAATGCTTTCAGAAGGCCAAAAAATAGTTCCTCTCCTCGCTTGAACTTGTTGCCATAGCTTCGCCCGACTGAATTATTCCATAAATCCATATTGCGAGACTTGAGTTCATTTCCCCTCGGATCTAATTCATTTAATCGCCCTAGCAATTCAGCTGTTTCATAGCTCAATTCGATAACATAGACAGCACTGACATATGAGTGCCTCAGCGCATCTATATCATTTTCAGCAAGACCTCGAGCCTCTGGATCAATTTTCCCTGTGGCGTCTTTTGGCATTGGCC
>CANHIY010000034.1 GCA_947461175.1 Bacteriovoracaceae bacterium | reverse complement strand
TCTAATGTTAAAGATCTCTTCCTGAACTTTTGTTTCAGTGGTTCCTACTAAAATGGCCTCTCGCTGAGGAATCACGAACACCACTCTATGGTCTTTGGTGGTAAGGACCACTGGGGCGGAAGTTTTGATGGTTCCTGGTTTTAACCACAAGTGAATGCCCTTAGAGGGCATTAATTGTGGGTTCCAGGGAATTTTAAGTTGAGGGAGAAGCCTATCTGTAAAAGGCCCGGTGTTAAAAACGAGAAATCTCGTTCTCACTGTTTCTTCTTCTTGAGTCAAAACAGATTTAAAAGTCACTTCAACATTGTTATTTAAATAAGTCACCTTTGTGACTTCATGGTAGCTAAGTGCACTGGCCATGGGCTCCACTAAAGCATCATAAAGACACTCTAAAGAAAGCTTGGCATCATCAACAATCCCATCAAAGTATTTTCCAGCTCCCAACAACCCTTCGGCACTAAGAGACGGAACCTCTTTAAGTGTTTCACTGATTGAGAGCATTTCATGAGGTTTATTTTGAAAGTGAGAAAGAAAATCATAGAGCATGAGACCCATTTTAAGCATGAAGGGCCTGTATTTTGAGTAGCGGTAAAGGGGGAGATAAAAATTTTGTTCATAACAAAGGTGAGGGGCAAGCTTGAGCCAGAGGTTTTTTTCTTCCAGGGCCTCCTGCACTAAACCTAAATCAAAATTTTCTAGGTACCTGATTCCCCCATGAAGCATTTTGGATGAGCCCTGGGAAGTTTGGGAGGAAAAGTCCCCTTTTTCTATCAAAAGAGTAGACACACCATTGAGAGAGAGGTCTCGCAGAAGTCCACAGCCATTGATCCCACCACCCACAATGACCACTTCAAAGTCTTTCATAGCTTGTTGACCCAAACTAGGTTTCCGGTACAGCTCAGTCTGTACTTAGGACGACCAAGAACGGCTTCTGAGGGAAGAGGGGTCAGTTGATAGGTAAGTCCCACAACAGCATTTGAGTTGACCTTAAGGGCATGGGCCTTTAACTTATTGGCAAGTTCTTGATAAAGATTCAAGACTTCTTGAGAGTCTTCATTTTCAAGGGTTTCACCATCAATAAATTTATGTTCACTTGCCACACCGAGATAGTGAAGGATCTCAAAACCTTCCATGGAACTTGTGGCCACCACCCGAATGTCACTAAGGGAAATTTTTGCGTGGTTAAAGTCAAAGTGATGGGACTGATTTTGATACAATTGTTTTTTGGAAACAATTCCCACATCCGGTTTTTCACCATCTTTAGGTTTATGAATAAGTTCAGATAGACCTAGCTCCACTTCCATGTCAAAGCGGCGGAGTTTATGGGCAAGGTAAATCGCCGTGTACTCAGAAATCCTAGGAATAAGGAGCTGGCCTCTTGCAAGCCGGGCCCTGGTCTCCTCCGGTGAATCAGTCAGAAGCCCAAATTCTTTTAAAAGAGAGATGACATCCGGGATATCCTCAAGAAAATGAATGTTTTTTATAAGCACACTGAAGGAGGGGTTGGCCTCCATGGAGCTAGATGAAAAACGAGAAATTTCAGAAAATTTTTTTACATCTTCAAAATTTTCTGGAGTTTTGTATTCGGTTTGAATGACCTCGTTCTGTTCTTTTTCTTCCCTGAGAAAGGAGGTGTCAGGAGTGTGACTTATGTCAGTAACCTCTGGGGTGGTTGGAAAATAGGGGGTTTCCTCAATTGCCTCATCCGCCCTTTCGTCATTATTTTCATTAGTGACCTGTGGAAAATCTTCTGGGAAGGCATCCGAGTCGGGTAGAAAAGAATCACTTTCAAAACCTGACAAACCCTCAACACCCTCTTCATTATTAAAGTCTGGCGGAAATTCAGACTCAGGGGGATCATCAGTTTCTGATGATTCTTCTAAAAAGGGCAAGTCTGGGAGGTCGTTTTCTGTTTGCCCCAAAGACGTATCATCCACTGAGAGTTCGTGGATAAATTCACCTAGATCTTCAATCCTTGTAAGATCTTTTTTGTTGTTGCTCAATCTTAAGCTCCGTGACAGGCCTTAAATTTTTTCCCCGAGCCACAGGGGCAGGGGTCATTTCGTCCTACCTTAACTGTAGCACGAATTATTTTTTTTTCTTCCGCCAAAATCTTCTGGGCCTTGGCTTCCTGATGGGCCTTGAGTTGGAGTTCCAGGAGTTTTTCCTGTTCTCTGTGGATGGCCTCAATCTCTTCCTGGGTCATGAGTTTAATGTGACAAATCCTCTCAACCACCGCCCGCTTAATAGCAAGCTTCATATTTTCATAAAGTGCAAATGCTTCCCGTTTGTATTCAACCAGTGGGTCCTTTTGTCCATAGGACCTGAGGTTAATTCCTTCTTTTAAGTGGTCCATGGCAAGAAGGTGATCCTTCCAGAATTGATCAAAGGTGGCCAAAAGGACTTCCCGGAAGGTGATTTTTACTTGTTCCTCCTCAAAGGAAGAAAACTTTTCTTCTAAAGCGAGATTTCCGACCTGTTTGATGTATTCCCCGAGGTCACTTTGGGCCTTCTCTCCACACTCTTCAGGTGAGAGGTTTTTTTCAAAGTTAAAGAGTTTCTTTACGGCCTGATTGATTTCGCTCCATGGGTACTCCCTCAGTGAAGCCTTCTTTTCAGGAGTGAGCTCTTCTCCAAGACCATGGGAGACTTCCTCTATAAAATCATGAATAAGTTCTTTATTACTTTCATCGTTTAAAATGTCCCGACGGATTTTATAGATAACTTTTCGTTGTTCATTCATGACGTTATCAAAATCAAGAAGGTGCTTTCGGATGTCAAAGTTATGGGATTCAACTTTTTTCTGGGCCTTGGCTATAGCATTGGTGATCATGGAGTGTTCAATAGGTTCATCATCCTTCATGCCAAGTTTAGTCATGATGCCCTTAATCCGGTCAGATCCAAAAATCCGCATAAGGTCATCTTCAAGGGAGAGGAAAAATTTCGATTTCCCTGGATCCCCTTGTCTTCCGGATCTACCCCGGAGCTGGTTATCAATACGGCGGGACTCATGCCTTTCAGTTCCGATGATAAAAAGTCCACCCAGCTCTTTTGTTTCAGGAGTCAATTTAATATCTGTTCCCCGACCGGCCATGTTGGTAGCAATGGTCACTCCGCCTCTTTGTCCGGCCATGGCCACAATCTCTGCTTCTCTGGCGTGATTTTTTGCATTCAGGACTTCGTGCTTTATGCCTTTACTACTTAAGACCTTGGAGATGAGTTCTGACGATTCAATAGAGATGGTCCCCACTAAAACCGGCTGACCTTTTTTATGACATTCCTCAATGAGCATTGAGACAGCTTCATACTTTGCTCTTCTAGAGGCATAAACCACGTCGGCCATATCTTCCCGAACCATGGGAAGATTGGTTGGGATCACCACCACTTCAAGGTTGTAGATTTTTATAAATTCATCTGCTTCCGTGTCGGCCGTTCCCGTCATGCCAGAGAGTTTTGAATAAAGGCGGAAATAATTCTGAAAAGTAATGGAGGCGAGGGTTTGGTTTTCAGACTTCACCTCAACTCCTTCCTTCGCTTCCACGGCCTGGTGTAGTCCGTCGGACCAACGGGAGCCCTCTTTCATCCGACCTGTGAACTCATCAACGATAATAACTTTCCCATCCCTTACCACATAATCCACTTCATTTTTAAACAAAGTATGGGCCCTTAAGGACTGATTCACATGATGGAGAACTTCAATATTTTTGACTTCATAAAGATTTCCAATACCAAGAATTTCTTGAACCTTAATAATTCCTTCTTCAGTCAGGACAGCAGAGCGCTGTTTTTCATCCACAGTATAGTGTTTGTCTTTTGTTAACTGAGGGATGACTTTATTGATCACTCCGTACAAACGGGTGTCACCCTCGGATGGTCCGGAAATAAGTAGAGGGGTTCTTGCTTCATCAATGAGGATAGAGTCCACTTCATCCACAATACAAAAATGATGTTCCCGTTGAACGTAGTCATTGAGGTCAAACTTCATATTATCTCTGAGATAATCGAAGGCAAATTCATTATTCGTTCCGTAAGTGATATCGGCTTCGTAAGCCTTTTTCCTCTCATCATCGTCCATGTTAGAAACAATACAACCCACACTTAAACCCAGCCAGTTGTAGAGTTTTCCCATTTCATGGGAGTCCCGTTGAGCGAGATAATCGTTCACGGTCACCAGATGAACTCCACGGCCAGTAAGAGCGTTTAGGTAGAGGGCAAGTGTGGCCGTAAGAGTTTTACCTTCCCCAGTTTTCATTTCAGAGATTTTTCCCTGGTGTAAAACAATCCCCCCCAGAATCTGCACATCAAAGTGCCGCATCTTCATGACCCTGGTGCTCGCCTCACGTACTACGGCAAAGGCCTCTGGAAGGATGTCATTGACGGTGGCCCCGCCGGAGGTGAGTTTTTCTTTAAAGAGTTGAGTCTGAGACTGAAGTTCAGAGTCTGACATGGCCTGATATTTCGGGCCAAGAGCATTCACCTGATCAAGAATGGGTTTTATGGCCCTTAGGTCCCGGTCTTGTTTTGTACCAAATAGCTTACGCATCACTGAATGTAACATGAAAATACCTTTTTCTTATTTAATCTAAGATAAAATAAAGTGGATCAACTGCAATTCCATTTACCCTCACCTCATAGTGCAGATGGGGACCAGTGGAGTGGCCCGTATTACCTACGGCCGCCAGAAGAGAGCCTCGTTTGATTTTTTGACCTGAGCGCACATTCAAGGATTGGTTGTGGGCATAAATGGTTTCTATGCCATACCCATGATCGATTTGTACAAATTTACCAAACCCTGCTTTTTCCCCAGAGTAGGTGATGATCCCATCGGCCGGAGCATGCACGGGAGTGCCATAGGGAGCCCCCACATCCAGACCTTCATGCATTTTTAGCCGTCCCGCCCAGGGAGACATACGTTGCCCAAAATAACTGGTGATCCAACCATCGGCCGGAAGAATGGTGGGGGTTGAATTAAGGAAAGATTCCTTGTCCAAAAGGAACTGATCAAGTTTATGGATATTGCCCTCAATCCCCGAAATCACCTCCCGGATCTGATCATACTTAAAATCAAATTTTGCATAATCATGAGAGAGAGCAAAACTTCGTCTGGCCAGGTCTGACCACTGCTTGGTTAAAAGATAACTTCTCTCCAATCCCAGGGAGGCAGCTATTTTTTTATCATAGAGTGATTTAAGTTCTTTAAACTTCGGTTGGTCTTCAAAGTCTTCCTGAAACTTAAGGTCTAAGGAAGAATTAAGGTCATCTAGAGTAAAGGACTCTTTTGAATCATCTTTTTCTGATTTATAAACAGGCCCTTTGGTATTGATATCCTCAAGACCTGTAATAACTCTCAGTTTTTTCTCAAAGGTGTTGATACGTTTTAAGTCGTCACCAAGGGTGTTCATTTTCATTTGAAACAGCTGGATCTGTTCTTTAAGTTGTCTGTTTTCAATAGAGAGGTGCTTATTCTCATAAACTTGTTGAAGGATTTTCCAGTAGTCATAGGCCAGAACCCCAATGAGCATCAGAAACATCACGGTCATAAAGGCCAGTGATTTAAAAAGGACGGCGGGAATTCTAAAGGTTTTAACCCCTTTTTGTTTTTCGGGGACAACCATCACGGTGTAGTACTTATCCATAAGTGGTAGTTTACGTTAGCGGTTTTAGAAAAGGAAATATTAAATCACCGAAAAGAAGAGGCTTTAGCAACTGCGACGATGGCGGAAATATTATCCTGACCCCCTTTATCATTGGCCAAGTGAATCAGTTCTCGCACTGTCTTTTCAACGTCAGAGAGTTGACAACTAGCTGGATTGGGAAGGTTTTCGTTTATGATCTTAAGAATTTCTTCATCTGAAACTTTTCCATGCAACCCGTCGGAGCAGATCAAGAAGATGTCATTCTTACAAATCCTGTACTGAAAAATATCCACCTGAACATTTTCCTCAAAACCGACAGAGCGTATCAAAATATTTTTCTGTGGGTCATGGAGGGCATCCTCTCGCCCATAAATGCCCAGATTAAGTTTTTCCTGAACAAAGGAGTGGTCCCTAGTAAGTTGGAAAATGTGGTGGTTATTGATCATGTAAACTCGGGAGTCTCCGACATTTCCGATAATCAGTTGTGGGCCTCTGAATTGGATCGCCGAAATGGTTGTCCCCATGCCCTTTAATTCTGGTTTTTCACTGGCCATTTGATGAATCGCTAAATTGATTTCTTTAATCGTGTTGAGCATAAGGGCCTCAGGCTCCATGGAACTGTGGTCATGGATGTAGCTAGACATAATTTTAACGGATAGTCCCGAAGCTATATCTCCCCCGTTGTGTCCACCCATCCCATCGGCTACGGCAAAAAAGCCCTGATTTTTTTCCACACAAATAGAGTCCTGGTTGGTTTTTCTCTTCCGCCCAATATCTGTGGCACCGGCACTGACTATTCCCATGAACGCCCCTGAAAAAACAAAGTGATCTGCCTGAACTTACTTTTAATGATAAGTTGATCCTCACTTTAGTCAATTTTTAAATCAGAAATGCTCCAGATAGCTGACTGGAAATGTCGGAAGATGGTTTGGTCATGAATCTTGGTGTATTTATTTGGAGTCTTGCCATTAACAGCATACAATAAAAGAAGAAGGATCAATAAGTTCCTTCATTTCACCTTAGGGAGGAAGTCCATGGCCAGCTCTGGTTTTGATGTTCAAACATTTATTTCCCAACACTATAACCCAAAAGACTTTTCTCATCTTCACTGGTCAGGGTCCTTTCAGGAGTATGTAGACCTCGTGATGAAAAATCCTAAAGTCGCAAGAAATTCTTTTCAAAGAATTTATGACATGATCATGAGCTATGGGACATCTCAGTACACTGAGTATAAAAAAGATGTGGTTCGTTACCACTTCTTTGATGATCCTATTGAAAACGGGAAAGATGCCATTTTTGGTATAGATGTTCACCTGATGAAGCTTGTGAATTTTTTTCAGTCTGCCGCTCTTGGGTACGGAACAGAGAAGCGTGTTCTTCTTTTACACGGACCTGTAGGGTCAGCAAAATCCTCCATCGCAAGACTCCTAAAGAAAGGACTTGAGCACTACTCTAGAACTGATGACGGGGCCTTATTTACTTACGAGTGGTTTGATGAAGAGGGATCAGCGATTCTTGGCGGACAAAAACTCTTCACCTCTCCCATGCATGAAGAACCTCTGAAGCTCCTACCACCTGAAGTCAGGGAGAGGTTTCTCTTAGAACTGGCAAAAGTTAATACCTCTAAGTACAAGGTGAAAATCAAAGGTGAAGTTAATCCAGCCTGCCGGTTTATCCTGAATGAGTACATGCTTAAATACAATGGTGACTGGAATAAAGTCATGAAGCACATCCGGGTCAAGCGCCTGATCCTCTCTGAAAAAGACCGTCGGGGGATTGGCACTTTCCAGCCAAAAGATGAAAAAAACCAGGACTCTACTGAACTAACTGGAGATATTAACTACCGAAAGATTGCTATTTACGGCTCTGACTCTGACCCAAGGGCCTTTAATTTTGATGGTGAGTTTAATATTGCTAACCGTGGGATCGTGGAATTCATCGAGATGTTAAAACTTGATGTGGCCTTTCTCTATGACCTTCTCGGTGCCTCTCAGGAACAATCTATTAAGCCCAAAAAATTTGCTCAAACAAATATTGATCTAGTGATCCTGGGGCACACTAACGAGCCAGAATATAGAAAGCTTCAGTCTAATGAATTTATGGAGGCCCTAAGGGACCGAACCGTCAAGATCGATGTTCCCTACATCACAAGACTTGACCAGGAAGCAAGAATCTATCGTAAAGACTACAACAAAGAAACCATTCCTAATATTCACATTGCTCCCCATACTTTGGAGATGGCCTCCACTTGGGCGATCCTCACAAGATTAGAAGAGCCAAAAAAATCAGATCTTACAAAACTTCAGAAGTTAAAACTCTACAATGGTAAAACTCTTCCGGGATACAATGAAGATAATGTAAAAGAACTTCGTAAAGATGCCGTCAGAGAGGGACTTGAAGGAATTTCTCCTCGTTACATTCAGGACAAGATTTCCAATGCTCTTGTGAAAAATGGTCACGTGGGGTGCCTTAATCCTTTTATGGTCTTTAATGAACTTGAATCTGGTCTTAAGCACCATGCTTTAGTCAATTCTCCAGATCAAATGGATCATTACCGGGAGATGCTCGCCATTTGCCGTCAGGAGTATGAAGACATTGTTAAAAATGACGTTCAAAAGGCCATCTCAGTAGATGAATCGGCGATTCAAACTCTTTGTGCCAATTACGTTGATAACGTCAAGGCCTACACTCAAAAAGAAAAAATCCGAAACAAGTACTCTAACAAACTTGAAGAGGCCGACGAGAGGTTCATGCGTGCTATCGAGGAAAAAATTGATATCCCTGAGTCAAGAAAAGATGACTTTAGACGAGAACTTATGAATTACATCGGAGCACTTGCTATCGAAGGAAAGACTTTTGATTATAAAATGAACGAGCGTCTTCACCGGGCCCTGGAGCTTAAACTTTTTGAGGACCAGAGGGATACCATTAAACTTACGACCATTATTTCCAATGTGGTGGATAAACAAACCCAGGAAAAGATTGAAGTGGTGAAGAGCCGTCTGATTAAAAATTTTAACTACTGTGATATTTGTGCCACTGATGCCCTGAATTTTGTGGCCTCAATCTTTGCCAAAGGTGACTCTATAAAGTCATAGGGGAGAAATGAAGTGGATCATCCGATTAAACGAGATCACGGACGATTTAGAAAAATTGTGAAGGGAAAGATCCGGGAGAATCTTAGAAAGTATGTCTCCCATGGGAGCCAGATCATCCCCAAGGGGGGAGATAAATTCACTGTTCCCATGCCTACGATTGATATCCCTCGTTTTAAGTTTGGAGATAAGTCCCAAGGGGGAGTAGGTCAGGGTCAAGGAAGTCCCGGTGATCCGGTGGACGGACAACAGGATCCCAACGGAAAACCTGGTCAGGGTGAGGCCGGAGAGGGAGAGGGAAATAAGGAGCTTGACGTAGAACTTACCCTGGATGAACTGGCAAGAATTTTGGGGGAGGAACTTGAGCTTCCAAATATTGAGCCTAAAGGGAAAAAATCTCTTCAGTCAGTGGTGGACCGTTATACCAATATTGGCACCACCGGACCAGATTCTCTTCGTCATCTGCGCCGGACTTATAAACAGGCCCTAAAGCGTCAAATTGCCACGGACTCCTATGACCCGGAGAACCCTGCAGTGATTCCCATCAGAAGAGATTTTAGGTACCGCTCGGCCGATACCAAGGTTGAGATGCAGAATGCGGCGGTGGTGATCTACATGATGGACGTCTCTGGCTCTATGGGTGACGAGCAAAAAGAAATTGTAAGGACAGAGTCCTTTTGGATCAACTTGTGGTTAAAGTCACAATATAAAGATATTGAAATCCGCTACATCATTCACGATGCCACAGCGAAAGAAGTGGATGAGCACACCTTCTTCCGCACCCGAGAATCTGGGGGCACACTCATCTCCTCTGCCTACAATCTTTGTAAAGAGATTATTGAGAAAGATTATAACCCCAATGAATGGAATATTTATCCGTTTCATTTTTCTGACGGGGACAACTGGTCTGCTGATGATACAAAAATATGCCTCGAACTTTTAGATAAAGTGATCCTTCCGGTCTCAAATGTGTTCTGTTACGGCCAGGTGGAGTCCAGGTATGGTTCGGGACAATTTTATAAGGACCTCACGGCCAAATATGGTTCAGACGCTGACAAGCTTATCCTCTCTAAGATTAAAAATAAGGAAGGAATCCTTGACTCCATTAAAGAGTTCCTAGGTAAGGGGGTTTAATGAATCGCTCTAAACCCATTTCAGGGGAATTACTGACTTTAAAAAATGAAATCGAAGGATATGCTGTTGAGTATGGTCTAGATTTCTTCCCTCAGGTTTTTGAAGTTTGTGATTACGACACGATCAATATCCTGGCCGCCCAGGGAGGATTTCCTTCCCGCTATCCTCACTGGAAGTTTGGGATGGATTATGACCAGCTCTCTAAGGGTTATACCTATGGCCTTCAAAAAATTTATGAAATGGTTATTAACACCAATCCTTGTTATGCTTATCTACTGCAGGCAAATAATTGGGTTGACCAAAAAATTGTCATGGCCCACGTCTATGGCCACAATGACTTTTTTAAAAATAATGCCTGGTTCTCCAACACCAATAGAAAAATGATGGACGTGATGGCCAATCATGGAACTAAAATCCGCCGTTACATGGACCGTTATGGTGCTGATCCGGTGGAGAGTTTTATTGATAAGGTTCTCTCCTTGGAAAATCTTCTGGATATTCAGGAACTCTTTGAAACAACCTCCCTTAAAAGGCACAGAAAAGAGCAGATCGACCAGCAAAAAGTTGAAAGTGAAGATGATGGCTACTTATTTGATGACCGTTCAGAGGCGCTTAAATCTTTTATGCGTAACAAGGACCGAAAAGACCGAAAAAATGAATTAAAAAAAGAGGAAGATTATGTGGCCGAAAAGGCCCTCAGTGTAAAAACCAGGGATGTTTTGGGCTATCTTATTCAGTACGCTCCCATCGAAGAGTGGCAGGCCGATATTATAGGAATACTCCGTGAAGAGGCCTATTATTTTCTCCCCCAACGCCTAACCAAGATCATGAATGAAGGGTGGGCAAGTTACTGGCACTCAACCATCATGACCCAAAGGGCCCTTGATGCATCTGAGATCATTGACTTTGCTGATAAGCATGCGGGCGTCATGTATATGAGTAAGCAAAACATTAACCCCTATAAAATTGGTATTGAGCTCATGAGAGACATTGAGTACCGGTGGAACCGGGGGATGTTCGGGAAGGAGTACAATGAATGCACTGACATGCAGGAAAAACTTCGATGGGACACCAAGCTAGGCAAAGGGCGAGAGAAAATTTTTGAAGTGAGAAAATCTCATAACGACATCTCTTTTATTGATGAATTTTTAACTCCTGATTTCTGTGAACGTCAGCAGCTCTTCACCTACAAATATAATCCCCGTAATGGTCGATTTGAAATTGACACCAAAGATTTTAAGGCGATTAAGCAAAAGCTTCTCTCGGGGCTGACAAACTTCGGCCAGCCGATCATTGAAGTTGAAAACGGCAATTACATGAACAGGAAGGAGCTCCTGTTAAATCATGTTCATTACGGTGTCGATCTCGATGTGAATTTTGCCAACGAAACACTCCGTAACCTCTATGCCATTTGGAGGCGTCCCGTGAATTTAAAAACCCGGTATGAGGATAAAGAAGTGGTTTTTCATTTTGATGGAAAGGAATTTAAACCCCATTCCTGATTGAAAATACACAGTTTAGCTTCATCAAATAAATCCTATGATTTTTATTCAATCTTTTTGAGAAAAGAGTTGAGATAACTTTTAATTAATATAAAATTATTTTATTTTCTTTCTGAAATAAATTTTTTAAACCTGGAGGCTTGGAGTGCTTGATACTAAAATGCCCAAAGAAATCACAAAATTTCTTTCTGAGAGTACTTTTCTCGTTGTCTCTTTGTCTCCTACAACCAGGGCAAGTATCATAAGACTTCTTATTGATTCTGGTGCTAAGTTACCAAATATTCTATCAGCGGGCTCATATAAAGAGGGTATTGGTCACTTAACAACCCAAAAAGTAAATGTAGTTATTTCTGACTTTAAGCTAAATGGGAGTAATTCTGCTTCGCTCATATTTTCTAAGATCCTTGAACTTGATAATCAAAGTAGACATATCTTTATTGTTGTCAATAGCTCGCAGGATCAGGCAAGTATTGCACAGTCAGCGGAGGAAGAGATTGATGGGTTTTTATTAAGTCCCTTTTCTGCCCATGACTTTAATTCTGTCCTCTTGAATTCTATAACCAAAAAGCTGACACCCCAACCGGGAGATTCAATCATCGTGAAGGGATTGGAACTTTTAAACCAAGGAAAGGCAGAAGAGTCCCTGGAGTTTTTCAGAAGAGGAATGGAAGAAACAAATAAAAAAGCTCTTTCTTGTTATTATTATGCGAAAGCAAAAATTCAATTAAAGCAGGAAACTGAAGCAATGGAGAAACTCCTTGAGGGGTTAAGTTACGATAAGTTAAATTACAAATGTCTTATTGGTTTGTATGAACTTTGCTTAGTTCAAAATAAAAAAGAGAAGGCATATGATATAGTTAAAAAGATTTCAAAGATTTTTCCTGCAAACCCTAAAAGATTGCCTGAAATTATTCAATTGGCATTAGACACTAAAAACTACGTGGATATTGAGTTTTATTTTGATATTTATTTAAATTTTGATGATAGAGAGGCACAAATTCCGGATTTTTTACTTTCATCTCTTTTTCAGTCCGGAGTCTACTTTATTCAAAATTCTCAACCAGACAAAGCCATTTCAGTTTTTAGAAAACTTTCGAGCTTCCTAAGGGATAATACCTCTTATTTGAGTCTTATTATTGAAGTTATTTACTTTAATAATTTAAGAGATGAGCTTTCATATTATAGTAAAAAAGTACTTGAAATAAAGAATGATACAGAGCGCGAGGTGGTTGACTTCGTATGCACTTTTCATGATAAAGACCCCTACGTTAGTTCACAGGCAGGTCTAAAACTTTTAAATCAAAAAAAGTTTTCTAAGGCAATGTTACATCTCCTCATAACGAAATTGGGTGAAACCACAAAGTCAAATTTGCATGAAGAGGTCATGGACGTAGCCTCTAAACTTTTCCCCAATGATTTTTCTTTAAAGTAGTAATTTTTATAACTTTCTGGGAAATCATAGCGTAAATTTTAAAATTTATGGATTTTTAATGAGGTTAATGAGCTTGTCATCTAATTCCTCCACGTCCAGCTGATTGATGAAGACCTTCTCCTTTAAGGGTTGTTCTACTTCTTTTTCTATAAGAGTCTTCCATTCGGCCTTATGATTAATTATTTCATCTCTTTTGATGGTCAAAGAGAAATTCTCCCATTGAGAGAATTGAAACAGGAGCCAGCAGTTTATTAAGTCATTGTCTCGACAGCTCGCCCAGGAGTATTTTTTTGCCCGTTCGTTATCTTTTTGCATGAGTTCTGTAAAACCTGCCAGCTGAGTCACCTCAAGTCTTTCTCCCTGACGGGTGTTTCCCAGGATTTTTTGGAGGTATTTTTCTGAACTCTCATAATCGGCCTTTTGTAAACTAAAGGCGGCAAGGAGAGTGAGTTTATTGGCAATGGTCTCAACAGAGGAGGGAAGTGTATGGGCATAGTTAAAAGCACTCTCCCATTCTCCCAGTATCCAGGCAAGGGGAAGGATCCTTTCGAGTGCATTTTGTGAGTTGGGTTTTTTTTCTAAGGTAAGTTTGAACTGTTGGTAGGCCTTTTCATAATTTTTTTTCATGAGGTGAAGATTTCCTACTATGTTCAGTGCATTGGGGGAGGTTAAGTCTTCTATGAACTGATAACTCCCCACTAAATATCCCTTTCTAAAATAAATCTGACCCACAAGCTCTCTGATCTCAGTGTCCTGAAGTTGAATGAAAGTAAGTTCTGAGATTTGTTTTAGGATCAGATCTTCCTGGTTAAGGAACAAGGCCATTTTTAAGATGATTTTAGTGTCCTCATTACTAAGTAACCCCAATCTGTACTCTTCAATAGGTGTTTTTGTCATCATCCCCTGAGGTTGTAATTTAAACTGCACCATTATTTCAGGCCAGATGAGATAGTTATCTGTTATGTAACGGGCATTATTGGCACGGCATTTGGACCAGGTCTTGCCAACGGTATCAACTCTATTTAGTACAATTTCGGTGAGTGTTTTTAGAAGACAGATCTTACCGAACTCAGGAATTTCCTGAAGCTCCTTTAATGATAAATACTCATAAGTCTTCTCAAAGTCTTCCTGAATAAAAGAAAGAATGGCCAGGTACCTATAGATGGTGGGTCTCAGCTCAGATTGGGTGTAGGAGAGATTTGAAAGGAAGACCGAGGCAAGTCTAAGCTCACCATTTAAAAGGTAGTATTTAATCTTTTCTAATTCTTTCTTTTCTTTTCTCATTTCACTGGAAAAATTTAATTGAATTTCTTCATCGAGTTCAGGATTCACAGGAAAGATCAATTCTCCTCTTCTTTTTAAAATATTTTCCGGAGTGTTGTCTGTTCTGCCCCTGTGTTCTCCGGCAGAGCACAGGAAATTGAGACCAAGAATGATGAGAAGAAGAAAATAATTCATCGTAAACCTATCGAAATATTTTCCGATAAGTTTAAAAATCTCATGGTAGTAAATTGATAAAAATGGTCAGTCTTATTATCTTTCTCATTTCATTCTCCGTAGAGGCCTTGGTACCCGTTGAAGGTATCATTCTCGGGGAGGCCCTGGAGGAGTATCAAAGTGATCCCTTGAGGTCTGTGTTCCGAGACATATATGACACGTCAAAAATGGCGGAAAACAAAAAAATTAAATTTTACTTTTCTTTTTATAATGATGGAGTGGAATTAGAAAATAGTTGTTCCTATTTAAAACCGGCCAAATACGCCTGGCCTTGGGATGAGAAACAGGCGAGGCGAAGCATGGCCGCCACACTCCAATACATGGGACTTGATACAACGATTAAGGCGATTGGTGCTTATGCTCAGAAATTTAAATTAGAAAAAGATCAATTTAATGTTCTAAAAAAGAATCTGGTGAAAAACTATTGCTCACAAAATATGACTGTTTTCTCCTTGAAAACTATTGAAAAGTCTCTAGAGTATTATTACCAAAATCCTCCTCAGGAAATGATCCCGAGCGTTCTCTCCTCTCCCTTTGCTACGAATAAATTTAAAGAAACCTCAGAACATGAGAAGGCCCGGTCTAAGGAATTTGATTTTGTCATAAAAAGCTTCAGGTCTTTTTGTTCCTGGGGAGGTGAAGTTGAAGATTACCGTCTCCTTACACCCTACCTTTCTAATAGCTTTATCATGTCTGAGGTCATCAAAAATATGTCTGGGCTCAAACGTGAGGTAAATGAAAAAACGCTGGAAGTTTTAAGTCTTAAAAGTGATGCCACTGTTCAGGTGGTTTGCGAGGATCTTATCTGTCGGAAGAGGCCAGAAGATGTTTTTAAAGAAAAATTTCCCTTAAGCCTTGGTTCAACCGGACGACAGGAGGACCTCATTAAAAACTTCTGCCATCACTTTAAGTTACTCGTCCCTCCCAAGGAGACCATTGGACAGGTGAGTGAGTGGATCAAAAAGGCTGACCCCGAGGATCCTATTTTAGAAACTTCTTTTTTTATTTCCCTCATCACTGGGGTTCCAGATTTTTTTAACGGAGTCGAGTCCTATCAGGAAGTCATACCCATTGTGAAAAGCAGTATTCAAGAGGGATGGGATCATTGGGCCACAGGAATCCTTACAGGATTTTCTCAGGACTTTTTGTACGAAGAGTCCATGAAAATAAGACTGAGGGAGCGGAAATCTGAGAAGGTAAAAAAGTTTTCCCTCATTTTTGACATCACCATGGGTGAAATGGACCGGGTTTTTAAGGACAATGATAAGCTCTCTGTGAACTTTGAGATAAAATTATCAAAAAATTATCTTCTAAAGTTGAAATCAAAGTGGATACAGCTTCAAAATGAGGTTGATACTCAGGGGCAGGAAGAATTTAAAAAGAAAGTTTCATCTGACCTGGGAGTCATCCTAAAAGATAAGGAGAAGCTCTTTTCTCAAAAAATCTGGTCCGAAGAATTTTTTCATCTTGTGGCGGAAGAACTGATTGATCAATCCGTATCCTATGAAGGGCCCCTTTTCCAATCCTACAAAGAAAAAATGATTTCTGTCCCCATCAAATTTACTTATGGCCTTTTTGCCTTAAGTTTTCTTAAGTACCGGGCCGATGTGGCAAAGGGTCGCATAAAGTTGGGACTTTAAGAGTGCTTTTAAAAAGAACTCCCCTGAGGTAGTCTTGACTATCTCAAAAGGGAGCCCATTTTAAAGCCATGGCAAAAAAAAATATAAAAAATACCATTAGACCCAAGGCCATCCCACTTTTCCAAAAGAAAAAGGACGTTGTGATAGAAATTCATTCCTCTGAGGATGATGAGGTCTTCGTGCCAGAGGTCGCTGATGATTCCCTCATGCCCAAAATGATGGATCATCTGCCCGTTTTAAAAAAATCCAGTGAGATTAAAGTCCAGGATCCCTTGACGCTTTATTTAAAAGAAATCTCCAAACACAAACTCCTCACCATCGAGGAGGAGAGGGAACTTACCGCTGAACTTCTAAAAACTGGGGACATTGAAGTCGCTAAGAAATTGGTTCTTGCCAACCTGCGCCTCGTGGTAAAAATCGCCCTGGAGTATAAAAACGCTTATCAAAATATCATGGACCTTATTCAGGAAGGAAACATTGGTCTTATGAAGGCCGTCTCTAAATATGATCCCTCCAAGGGGGCAAAACTCTCTTATTATGCGAGCTGGTGGATCCGCTCTTATATTTTAAAATTTATTTTGGATAATTTTCGGCTCATAAAAATTGGCACCACCCAGGAGCAGAAAAAACTCTTCTATAACCTTATGCGCGAAAAAGAGCGCTTGATGAATTTAGGGATTTCCCCTGATTCAAAACTTCTTTCTGAAAACCTAGGAGTGTCAGAAAAATCCGTCATTGAAATGGATTACCGACTTGGCATGAGTGGCCAGGAAGTGAGTTTGGACCGTCCTCTGAATGAAGAGAATGGGCGTCAGGTCCTCTCAGACATCATAAGCCTGGAGGAGGAGCCCTTAGATGAGAAACTCGCTAACCTTGAGAATCTTGAAATCTTAAAGGCCGAACTCGAAAAGTTTATCAAAACTCTTAAACCAAGAGATCAGGAAATCTTTAAAAAACGTTTACTTAGCGAAGTCCCAGAGAGCCTTCAGGCGATTGCGGATCAGTACGGGGTTTCCCGGGAGAGGATCCGGCAGGTGGAGGAGAGGCTTATTGAGCAATTAAAGATTTACATGTCTGAATTTCTTAGATAAAACCACCTTTAATTTCATTAAATAACGAGGAATTGGGGGCAATGGTGCTCACCCAATTTTACCTTGTACTTGGTTTGAACGACAGGTTCGGGCTAGGGCATAGGAGAAAAATATGATTACAACACAAAGATCAGCTGAACTCACAAAGAAGTTTGGTGGCTCTGACAAGAACTCTGGATCTGTAGAAGTACAGGTTGCGATCCTTACAGAAAGGATTAAAAATCTTACTCCCCATTTTGAGAAAAACAAAAAAGACCACTCTGGTATGAGAGGTCTTATGAAGATGATCGGCCAGCGCCGCTCCCTTCTAAAGTATCTGGCCCAAAAAGATGAGGCCCGCTATACTAAGCTTATTAAGGAACTTGAACTACGTAAGTAGATCTTATCCAAGGGCCCTTTGTGGGCCCTTATTTTTTTGAAGAAGAGTTCTGTTTTAGAAAGACCAAAGGACGAGGTCACAGGTATTTTAAGAGATAAAAAGGATTTTGATTTTTTTGAACTCACCATCCTCTTTATCTCTCAAACTTCTGACTCATCCCCATCAATCTTAAACAGTCATAAAATAAATAAAACATATCTGGCCCTCTTTGGTTAGGGACAGTTTTTAGGAGATTCTATGTTGAATAATAAAAAAGAATTTAAAATGAACTATGGTGGTAAGGAAATTATCATAGAGACAGGCCGCTTAGCTAAGCAAGCTGATGCCGCTGTTCTTGCAAGCTGTGAAGGAACCCAAGTTCTTGTGACCCTCACTTGTGCTAAGGAAGTTAACGATGGACAAGATTTTTTTCCTCTTTTAGTTGATTATAAAGAAAAGTTTTATGCTGCCGGAAAATTTTTAGGGGGATTTTTAAAGCGTGAAGGACGTCCTTCAAATGCTGAAATCCTTATCATGAGGCTCATTGATAGACCTCTTCGTCCCCTTTTTCCTGAAGGCTTCATGAACGAGACCATTCTCATGGCCCAGGTTCTTTCTGTAGGCACTGGGGATCCAGAGGTTCTTGCAGGTCTTGGGGCCGCGGCTTCACTTGCCATTTCTGATGTTCCTTTCAACGGCCCAATGGGGTATGCCAAGGTGGGTAAAGTGGATGGAAAGCTTATCTTAAATCCATCTAAAGCTGATCTAGAAAAATCAAGCCTTGAACTTTTAGTGGCCGGTTCAGAAGAAGCGGTTCTCATGGTGGAAGGTGAGGCGAATGAAATTTCTGAAAGTGAAATGCTTGAGGCGATAGTTTTTGGTCACAATAATATTAAAGAATTTTGCGAGCTTCTTCACAAGATGACTAAAGAAGTTGGGAAGAAAAAGCGTGAGTTCACTCCTGCAACTCCTAACGCCACTCTTATGACCGAAGCCTTAAAGGATTTTACTCCCCATGCCCGTAAGGTCCTCTCTGTTAACGTAAAACAGGACCGCACCAACGCCACGAATGAACTTCGAAAAACCATTAAGGATGCTCTTAAAGGGAACCCTTCTCATTATGGTTTAACTGATGAATCTGATTTTGGAAAAGAAGCAGGGAAGGTGACAGATGAGATCCTTTATAAGCTCATGCGTGCTGATATTTTAAATGAGAACAAGCGTATCGCTGGCCGAGGGCTGAATGTGGTTCGTCAAATTGAAACTGAAACTTCAGTTCTCTCCTCTGTTCATGGTTCATCTCTCTTTACACGTGGTGAAACTCAGGTCCTTGCGGCCGTGACCATCGGTGGTAAGGAAGGGGAGCAGATGTCTGATTCTATCCGCGGTGTATTTTTTGATAAGTTCTACCTTCACTATGCTATGCCTCCCTTTTCTGTGGGTGAGGCCAAAGGCTATAGGGGTGTAGGACGCCGTGAAATTGGTCATGGAAACCTCGCTGAAAGGGCCCTTAAAAAAGCTATGCCAAGCCAGGAAACCTTTCCCTACACCATCCGTGTTGCCTGTGAAGTGTTGGAGTCAAATGGTTCCTCTTCTATGGGTTCAGTTTGTTCAGGCTCAATGGCCCTTATGGATGCGGGAGTTCCTCTTAAAGGACCTGTTGCCGGGGTGGCCATGGGACTTATTAAAGAGGGAGATAAGTATAAAATTTTAACTGATATCCTTGGTGATGAAGATCATCTTGGGGATATGGATTTTAAACTTGCTGGAACAAAAGATGGGATCACGGCGATTCAGATGGACATGAAAATTGCGGGTATTTCTGAAGGTATTTTCCGTGAGGCCCTGACTCAGGCGAAAGAGGGACGTCTTCACATCCTGGGAGAAATGGCAAAAACCATCACCACCCACCGTGAGGCCTTCAAGGCCGGAGTGCCACAAATTAAGTCCTTTAAAATTCAACCTGATAAAATTGGGGCCCTTATTGGACCTGGTGGGAAAAATATTAAGGCCCTTCAGGAAAACTTTAAAGTTACCATGGATGTTCAGGAAGACGGAACTGTTAAGGTTCTTGGTATTGATGTGGCAAAAATTGATGAGGTCATTGCCCTTGCTGACATGCAGTTAAATGGACCAAAGATTGGTGCTATCTATAAAGGCACAGTTGTCACGATTAAAGAGTATGGAGCTTTTGTTGATATCGTCCCTGGTTTAGCTGGACTCGTTCACGTCTCTGAAATCGCTGATGAGCGTGTGAATGATCCAAATGATTACCTTACTGAGGGAGAGCTTATTGACGTGAAAGTTCTTGAGGTTGATAGGTTTGGGAAAATCAAGCTTTCAGCTAAAGCGGTTAAATCTATTCCTAAGAAGGTTAAGTAACATGTCACCGGTTGAAGTTTTCGTTAAAACTCTGGATCACTTTGACCCAGAGTTTGATTTACCTTTCTATGCTACTGAAGGGGCGGCCGGAGCAGATATCAGGGCGAGTATCCCGGAAAAAAAGTCCCTCACCATAAAACCAGGTGAGAGGGTTCTTATTCCCACAGGCCTTCAGATGGAAATACCCTTTGGTTATGAAATCCAGGTTCGTCCACGGTCTGGACTTTCTCTGAAATCCTCCCTCATGATTGTTAATTCTCCCGGAACAATTGACTGTGATTACCGAGGTGAGGTCAACATCATCCTGGGAAATTTTGGAACCACTGATTATGTGGTGGAGCATGGACTAAGGATAGCTCAGTTGGTGATCGCACCGGTTATTCAGGCCAAGTTCACCAAAACATCTTCTCTAGGGGAGACTAAAAGAGGCGAGGGTGGATTTGGTTCCACTGGAGTGAAATAATTTTTTACCAAGGATTTTAAAATGGATTTAAAAGTTCCCTATGCAAGTATCACAGATAAGAAAAAAGGCTATGAACAGGCAAAAAAAATTATTCCAGAAGTCATAGCGAAATTTGGTGTTTCAGCTGATGTAAAAAATGATGATGAGCACTCAAGTTTAAGTGCCAAGGGATCAGGCTTTGAAGCCAAAATAGAATTTAAAGACAAAGAGGCCCTGGTTCATTTAAACCTGGGATTACTTCTTAAACCATTTAAGGGTAAAATCCTTGAAACCATCGAAAAGCAGATAAAGAAAGTTGTATGAATCAGTTTAAAGTTACCCTTTGGCCCTCCGGGGAAGTTTTAGAGTTTAATGAAGAAGAAACCCTTCTCCAGCAGCTGAAAAAATCAGGCAAAAAAATCAAGTCAAGCTGTGGGGGTTGTGCCACTTGCTCAGATTGCACCATCATCGTGAAATCTGGTGAGATGAATTTAACTTCCCAGACCTTTGAGGAGCTTCGTCTTTTAGGAAATGTTTTTCACATCACAAAAGAGCGCCTCTCCTGTCAGACCAAAATCACAGGAGACGTGACTCTGGATATCACCCTCCATGAAAAAAACACCTTCACGGGAAAAAATGAGAAGCCAAGTGTTGTTCAGGGCCAAAAAGGCACCAAGACCCTTCTTAAAAAGCGTGTAGAAAGTGAAAATGGAGAGAGTGAAAGTAAGGAAAAAAATCAGGAAAAACCTGGTCAGGATTGGTATCGTCATTGGGAAAAAGAGAATACGGATCCCAACAAGCCTAAAAAATTAGGTGGCAATAAACGGGTGAAGCCATTTTCCTTTAATGATTCGGAATAATTTTACAAGTCTTACTTCTTGATAAGGAGCACACAATGTCACAAGCAGTCGCCGTGGGTGTCACCGATGAGGTGAATAAATTTCCCTCTCAAATTAGATATATCGTAGGTAACGAGGCCTGTGAGCGTTACAGCTATTACGGCATGAGGTCCATCCTCACTGTGTTTATGATTCAGGTTCTTCTTTTTCAGGAGGCCGAGGCCACTTCCACTTATCACCTTTTTGCCGGTGCTTGCTACCTTTTTCCTCTTCTTGGGGCCTTTATCTCAGACAGAATCTGGGGAAAGTATAAAACCATTCTTAACCTCTCCTTAGTTTACTGCTTAGGTCATGCTGTTCTTGCCATCTGGGAAACAAAACTTGGTCTTTACTGGGGTCTAGGTCTTATTGCCCTTGGTTCAGGAGGGATTAAGCCTTGTGTTTCTGCCCACGTGGGAGATCAGTTTAAGGCCAGTCAGTCTCATTTACTAAAAAAGGTTTATGAGCTCTTTTACTTTATGATTAATTTTGGTTCCTTCTTTTCTACTATCATCACACCATGGACTCTTAAAGCTTACGGCCCTTCAATTGCCTTCGGGATTCCCGGAGTCCTGATGTTTTTTGCCACCATTGTTTTCTGGATGGGGCGCCATGAGTATGTTCACGTTCCTCCCACAAAGTCAGATGGTCACGGAGTCCTTGATGTTTTAGTTTCTGCCTTTAAAAATTCTTCAAACCGAAAGCCTAATGAATCTTTTCTCGACGGGGCCTTAAAAGACCACTCTAAAGAACAGGTCGACGCTGTGAAGGCCGTTATTGATATCGCCAAACTTTTTGCGGCGATCTCTGTGTTCTGGGCCCTTTTCGATCAGCATGGCTCAAGCTGGGTAATCCAGGCCATGAACATGGATTTAAATTTCATGGGGATTGAATTTGAGGCCTCTCAGATTTCTGCTTGGAATCCTATCATGGTGATGGGACTTATTCCCCTGTTCTCCATGGGGCTTTACCCGATGCTTGATAAAATGGGATTTAAGACAACTCCCATCCGCCGTATGACTTGGGGGATGTTTGTTGGTGCCGCTTCTTTTGCGATGATTGGACTTCTTCAGATGTGGATGGATGGTTCAGGAGAAAAAATCAACGTTATGTGGCAGTTCTTCCCCTACCTTGTGATCACCATGGCCGAGGTTATGATCTCCATCACGGGTCTAGAATTTGCTTACACTCAAGCCCCTCGCTCCATGAAGTCTTCTGTCATGTCCATTTGGCTTTTGACAGTTTTCTTTGGAAACCTTATCACGGCCTACGTGTCAAAGGTTAATTTCTTCCCTGTGGCCTCAACAGGATACTTCATGTTTTTTGCCATTTTGATGGCGGTCTTTGCTCTGGTTTTTTGGTTTATGGGGACGAGATACAAAGTTAAAAATTATATGGAAGGCTAGTTCTATTTGAAATATCTGGCCCAAGGTTTTTAGCTTGGGCCAGTTTATTTATTGAACCTTATAGTCTTCGGGGAAGTTATTTGGATGAAACTCTCCAAAAATAGGAGTGTATACATTTGAGTTTTTTTCTAGGGGAAGAATGTCATCCCAGTCACTAAAATCATTAAAATTCGACGAATTGAAATTCCCAAAGTTGATCTCCGGGTCATATTCTTCATAAAAATATTCAAAATTTTCGTCAACAGTTCGAACATAATCCATTCGGGCATGATCAGAAAAATCACCAAGACTAGTGTTAAAAACATCTGTTAGATTTTCAATAAATGAGAGATAGTTTGGATCGGAACTATCTTCATCAATATTAAAGATCCTGTCCCAGTCTCTGACAAGCATCCTGATCCTTGCTTTAGGTTCATAAGCAGCATCAAGACACTCAAAAGTGTAAAAAGGATTTGTTTTATAATAACCAAGACCTAAGTAGGGATCAGAGGCATAAGGTTTAGCATAATATTTATTTTCTTGATAAAATGAATCTCTCCAGTCAGTGGAATCTATGTTGTGGCCGGAGTCCTCTGTATTTCGGTTTTTTGAGTAGAGTTCTAAAACTGATGGATCGAAAGATTTTAGATTGGCCAGTGAATTGAATGAACTTGCATAATTTGAATTTGAATAAGTTAAAAAGGCATTTTGATTAGTTTCGCCGATAACCGGATTCAAGAAGTCTTCTTGAACTTTAACTTTTATTTCTTTTGAAGAGATAAAACTCGTAACTTTTCCGGAAATATTGTTTCCTTCCCATTCAAAACCTTCAAGTTTAATAATTGTATTCACGAGCATGGAAGCTGGAAAATTTACCGGGGATGTGATGATTACGTTTTCATCATCAAACTCCTCTATTGTTAAGTTACTTACAAAATGAAGCCTAGGGTCATAATCTATATTTTTGTTCGCTAGTTCTCTTCGATAATTTGCATAAAAATAGCTTTGTGACATTTTATATTCATCTTGACCAATTAACCCTTGATAGGGTTTTTCTAATTCAAATTTTTTATCTGCGCTCTGTAAGCTGATATATCTAAAGTATGGTGCTTGAGCTATTGGGTTTTCAAGCTTAATTGGACCTCTCACACAATCCATGACCTTACCGCCACATTTTGTAGGTACAGTCGTGCCTCCGCTAAGTATTAAATCTTCATCAATTTTAGTTAATGTGTAGGTGGTGACATTCACTGTACCAACATCACAATTTTCTTTTCCTTTATCTGAGTATTTAAAACGACAGAAGTTTGGAGATACCTCGTTAATTGATTCTCTTAGGAAGAAAGGGATATCCTGGTTAACGTATTCACCACAACCTGCATATACTCCCCCCTTAATCTCGAGCATGTTTCTATACGAAATATTATCCGGATCCACGGCAAAAGTTGTGACATCATCATTATTAGCACCTCCAGCACATAATATCTGAATATAGCTTGTGGTGGAGTCTCCTGGCATGCGGTTGAAGTAAGAGAAAGGGATGTAAGAAATGTAATTACAAGTATTAGGAGCAGAATTAATTTTAAACTTAAGTCCTGAATGATAAATGGAGAGTTCTTCAGCTTCAAGAAAGCAGGTGATATCTTTTATTTTATTTTCATCATCATCCTCATCTATGAAAGTTTGATTTGTTAAAGGAGAATCACTTTCAATTGAGCAGTCTTCATTCCAGTTTCCGCTTCCTGTTTTATGGAGCTTGTAACCAAGGCTCGCGTCGGCGGTGTTCGTGAGCTTAAAGTAGTAAAGTTTATCGTCATCATTATCACTATCACCTCCTGAATCTGTATCGGTATCTGTCCCTGTATTTGATTCCTGGAGGGAGGGAGAAATTTTTTCACTACAACCAATGATCGGAGTGATGAGTATTAAAATGAGGATTAGTATGTTTGGTTTCATGGGAGAGTTTCCTCTTTCATTTATTTTTCCTTCACCTTCGTCGTA
>CANHIY010000033.1 GCA_947461175.1 Bacteriovoracaceae bacterium | reverse complement strand
TGAAGAGCAATTTCACGCTGTGATCGATAAGGTGGAGGATGTTTATGCTCCCATCGCCTCAAATATGGGTGGTACACTTAAAATTTCCAGAAAATGGAAGGATGGCACAGTCAACGCAAGTGCCACTCGTCTTGGGTGGTATTGGTTTGTGAATATGTATGGAGGGCTTGCCCGCCATGAAAAAGTGACTGAGGATGGATTTGCTTTAGTTCTTTGTCATGAAATCGGACACCATATTGGTGGAGCACCGAAATTAGGTCTTCAGGCCGGACTTGGGGCCTGGGCCTCAAACGAAGGACAATCAGATTACTTTGGAACTCTCAAGTGCCTTCGTAAAACTTTTCTTAACGACAACAACAAGGCCCTGGTAAAAAAACTTAACCCTCCAGCTCCTCTGGTTAGTGCCTGCTCTAAGGCCTGGGCCAGTGAAGAAGACCGGGCTATTTGTATCCGCAGTGGCATGGCCGGAAAATCTCTTGCCCATCTTCTTGCCATCCTTGGGAGTCGTAGTGAACCAAAATTTGAAACTCCTGATGTTTCTGTCGTAACTAAAACCGATAACTCCCACCCTAAGGCCCAGTGCCGCTTAGACACTTACTTTCAAGGAGCTCTCTGTGATGTGAGTTTTAATGAAGATGTGTCACAAAAAGATGAAGTCACTGGAACGTGTCATGGGTCCTCAGGACATAAAATGGGTCTAAGACCAAACTGCTGGTTTAAATCACTTAAATAATCTCATGTAACGATCACATTTTTTTCACAAGTCCTTCTTTATGAGAAGGACTTGTTTATTTCAATTCTGAAATACTCCCACCATTTTGTAAGCTAGACATGGCCAGAGAATTCATTTTAAAAGCATTTGTAAAGGTTTCCGGAAGGAAGATATTACTTGGGGCGATTAAATCAAACGCTTTAATGCTACAAAACTGGGAAAATGTTCACGGACGATGGGATACAGGTTTAAGATATGAGATGATGAGGTTAGAAAGAGGGGATTATGAAGAGCTCTTTGAGGCCTATAGAGGATTGATAACATGGATCAGATTGAAATTAGTCGAATCATAAAAGAAACTCTTGAAGAATTTAATCATGAATCTTTAAACATTTTTTTTGATAAAGATAATGTCATAAGAATTGTGATTATTTCTCATTCATTTATTGGAGTTCGCCTGTTGAGGCGTTTAGATATGCTTACCAAACTTTTTCATAAAGTCAGTTCCCATGAACTCATTGACTATCATTTAATTTTTAACCCATTAACAGTTCATGAAAAAGAACTTGGATCAAATGAATTGCACGGATCTTCCATTGATCCTGGTGACCCTATGAACGGGAAAATAGCAACATCAATTTAAAAAAATTAACGACTCGCCCTATTCGATGTAATCAGAATTCTTAAAAAATTCCACTGAAGGATTCTTTTCCATAGCAAGTTTTAAGTCCCACTCTGTTCTTACTGCAAAACACACCCTCTTCTCTTTATCTTCCATAATAACTGAAGAGTAGTCCTGACAGAATTTTTCCTCAGTTTTTTTATCGGGAAATTTTGGCCAGCGGATTCCGGCCCAGGCCACAGGTTCGTAGGTGGCCTCCACTGAGTACTCATCTTCTAGTCTGAATTTTACCACTTCAAACTGAAGGGCCCCCACGGCCCCGAGCATTTTTTCATTGGTGTGACGGCGGATAAAGAGCTGGGTGGCCCCTTCCTCAGAAAGTTGAGCGAGACCTTTCTCAAGGTGCTTCGCCTTCATAGGGTCTTTGGCCGTGACTCGCATAAAAAGCTCCGGAGAAAAGCTTGGAATTCCGGTGTAGCGGATTTGTTTTTTACCCATGGTGAAGGTGTCACCGATTTGATATTTGCCGGTATCATATAGACCAATGATATCCCCGGCCAGGGCCTCTTCAGCGATGTCTCTGTCCCTTGCCTGAAAAATAAGAGGAGTAGCGATCCGTATTTCTTTACCAGTGCGTACGTGGAAGATTTTATCATTCCTACTAAAGCGCCCAGAACAAACCCGCATGAAGGAAATTCTATCCCGGTGCTTGGGGTCCATGTTGGCCTGGATTTTAAAAATGAAACCGGTAAATTCTGGGTCCTCAGGATTGATGGTGATTTTATCTGCACTTGAGTTAAAAGGAGGAAGAAGGGCCTCTCTTGGTTTAGGTGTTGGAGCAATTTGGGTAATGAGATCAAGTGTTTCTTTTACGCCAAAGTTTTTTAGGGCCGAACCAAAAAATACGGGAGTTTGAATCCCAGCGAGGTACTCCTCCATACTAAATTCAGGAATAAGTGTGGAAACCATTTCTAAATCTTCTTTGAGTTTATCCACGAGAGGTTTTCCCAACTCATTTAAAAGCTCTTTTGAATCAAGATCAGAAGCATCAATAAGGCTTGGAGAAAAGGGATCTCTGGAGTCCTTAAAGCTTAAAATCTGTTTGGTTTTAAAATCGTAAACACCTTTAAAGTCCACTCCATTTCCCACAGGCCAGGTCATGGGGATGCACTGAATTTTTAAAATGGATTCAATATTATCCAAGAGGGCAAAGGGGTCCATGGCCTCACGGTCAAATTTATTCATGAACGTCACAATAGGAGTGTCCCTCATGCGGCAGACTTCCATGAGTTTTATGGTCTGGGCCTCCACACCCTTTGCTGAATCAATCATCATCAGAACTGATTCCACGGCCGTAAGAGTTCGGTAGGTGTCCTCAGAAAAATCTTTGTGGCCTGGAGTATCCAAGAGGTGCAGGGCCCGGTCATTGTATTCAAAACTCATGACGGAGGAGGTGATGGAGATACCACGCTGCTTTTCAAGCTCCATCCAGTCTGACTTGGCGTAATCACCTGTCTTGGATTTCACCATTCCCGCTTCCCGGACGACTCCACCAAACCACAATAACTTTTCCGTCATGGTTGTCTTACCGGCATCGGGGTGTGAAATAATTGCAAAGGTGCAGCGGAGTTTAGGTGGGTTCATTTTTCGTCCAAGTTTTCAAATGGTTGATGCCTTTAGAGTTTTATCTACTTTCGGGGGTTTTTTGTTGTTTTTTGAAAGTCGTCGGGGTTTTTCTATCCCCAAAAAAACCAAATAAAAAGAGATTCAAGAATATAATGTGATTAGTCTAATCTGTAAATTAAAGCCTCTTCCTACGTTGTGCAATCCCCACAAACACCGTTTTTGGGGATTCAATTTCGAGGCAATCTCTTTTGAGAAAGACTAATTTTTTTCCCGATCAAAAGAATGTTCGGCCAATGATTACACGCAAGACCTCACTTCCTTGACATTTAGAACCCTTTAGATCAATGTGCGTCATGATCAATTTTACCGAACTTGCCATCATTCCAGATCTCTTGAAAAACCTTCAAGACCTGGGCCACGACTACCCCACAGCTATTCAGGCAGAGGCCATTCCGATCCTGTTAGAGGGACGTGATTTTTTAGGTATTGCTCAAACGGGCACTGGTAAAACGGCAGCGTTCTGCATTCCTGTTCTTCAACGAATACATAATAGGCCTCGTACGAAGGAATTGAGAGCATTGGTTTTGGCCCCAACTCGAGAACTTGTGACTCAGATCCAGGAAAGCTTTGAAGTTTATGGCAAGAATTTAGGACTTAGTGTTGTTGCCCTTTATGGGGGAGTTAATCAGAGGCCTCAGGTTCAGGCCATCAAGGATGGTGCACAGATTATTGTGGCAACGCCTGGCCGTTTACTAGACCTTATGGCACAGGGATTAATCCGTTTTCATAAGTTAGAAATGCTCGTACTAGATGAGGCCGATAGAATGCTGGATATGGGCTTCATAGAAGATATTGATAAAATTATTCTTGGCCTACCGAAGATAAAACAGACCATGTTTTTTTCGGCCACCATGCCGGCCCAAGTGATTGGGCTCTCTAGAAAAATTCTAAAAAATCCTAAACTCGTGGAAGTTTCTCCTAACTCTTCGACTGTCGTTCAAGTCGATCAAAGAGTGATCCGTTGTAAAAGAGAGGAAAAGTTTCAGGCCCTAAGAAAAATTTTGAAAGAGGAAGAGAGAGAATTGGTCGTTATTTTTACAAAAACTAAAAATTCAGCAGATAAAGTTAAGGAATACTTACGATTTCACCGGATACCTTCCACTGTCTATCATGGAGATAAATCCCAGGGTGATCGAGAGAGGGCCCTCGCAAACTTTAAGAGCGGCGGCCTAAAGATTCTTATTGCTACAGACATAGCGGCCCGTGGAATTGATATTCCAGGGGTGAGTCATGTGATTAATTTTGAGCTTCCGATGGAGGCCGAAAGTTATGTTCACCGTATTGGGCGTACTGCGAGAGCTGGTAGAGAAGGAATTGCAGTGACCTTGTGTGATGATTCAGAACTCCAGATCCTCGATAGGATTGAGGTCCTTATCCAAAAAAGACTTCCTTTTGAGGTATTTAAAGGTCGCCCTGAAGCTCATGGAAAGTGGAACCAAGAAGGATCGATTCGTAAGGTAAAGGCCCCCACCCCTGGAAAAAGTCAGGAGAAGACTTCGTATCTGGATCATTCAAAAAGACAAAGAGTCTCGGCCGATGGTACGTCAAGGTCTTCTAAGTCTCATCCGGGATTCAAGAATAGGAACAAAAAACGCTGAAAAATTTCAATTGTGAAGGGTATAACAAATCAGGTGATTACTTCTCGCTCAACATATGCACGTAGAGATCCTCTACTTTTTTACGTGCCCATGGGGTTCGTCGTAAAAAGGCAAGGCTCGATTTAATACTTGGATCATGGGTAAAGCATCTAATTGGAATCATATTACCCATTTGCTCCCATCCATAAAAATCTAATAATTCATTCAGGATTATTTGGAGAGTTTTTCCATGCAATGGATCTTTATTTGGATTTTCTTTATTCATAATCGGATTCAATCCTTTCCAATTCTCTGTCATGTTTTTCAAGAAGTTCTGTAACTTTGATACCTGTTTCTGACTTAACTTTTGCCTCGAGAAACTTCTTTAGTTTTAAAAATCTTGTATGTGACACGCTAGAACCATGAAAGATTATTAAAAAATTGATTGCATCGATAAGAGTAATATTAAGCTTTCGATGATCAAAATCATCAATTCTTGCGAAGGCAAAAATTCTTTGCGCTCTTTCTATTGGGCCCTGAACTTTTTCAAACTTAAGGCCTGAAAATAAATAGTTACTTAAGTTCTTTTGAGGCGCATCCAATGTTCGAAAGCATAAATTGACGGTTAAATCTGCCTGATGGTGATTTTGATGAATAAATTTATCAAGAAAGTTAATTCTCTCTATATCTCCCTTCTTTAAAATGACAGTTCTTTTCAGCTGAAGCTCCCCTAAGGAGTGGTGCTTTGTTAATTTTTTTATTGTTTTAAATTTAAATTCTGAATCGATATTTAAACCTTCGAGACATTGAAAGGCACCATTAAAATGGTGGTTATGAATGACAGTCGGTCTTCTTCTCCAAAAATAGACATCAATAAAGCAATCATTCCCTCTGGCAATAGTGAGTGGTAAATCACTAAATTCAAGATTTTTATACTTTTGATGGTGATTAAAACTTTTAGAAAATGATGTTTCAACAAGATTTCTAAAATTGAAAAGCTCATGCATCTGTGATTCTTCTAATAATCGAGCGGCCTCAAAATGGAACTTATCGGAACCAAACTTCTTTATGAATTTATCCCCAAGTGAAACCAGTTCACGTGCTCTGATCACAAAATTATTTTTCATAAAATGTATATAATCGACTCGATTAAGAATTTAAAGAGAATCCTTTCTTATGGTCATTTGTTTATGTCATTTGACTACTAAAACTCACCCAAAGGATGACATTTCCTTCTGAGAAACGTGCGACAAGACTCTCAAGACACCTAAGTTCCAATTTGGTTTTTGCATTTAAATATCACTGCAGGCGACCTTTCACTGGAAGAAGAAAATCGAGTAAGTTATTCTAAGTGACTTCTCAATCCAATTTTACCAAGGGGGAGAGCTATGAAATGGTTCCTTGTACTTTCTTCTTTACTGTTTTCAGACATTCATGCCCAAGACTTTCAAACTGAGGCAAAAAATCTCACGGATGATCTGAAAGAGTCTCTCATGAAAAATTTATCTGAAAAAATTTCCAAGGACGGTGTGGTCGAAGCAGTATCTTTTTGTCATCTAAACGTTAAGTCGATTGCTAAAGCTGCCGCAGCGGATCGGATTAAGAAATATGAATTTGGAAGAACTTCCCACAAGATACGAAATGTTGATAATGCTCCACAACCATGGGCCGAAGACTATTTAAAAGATTTCGAGGGAAAGAAAAAGGGTGAGATAAAAATGACTCCCATTATTTTTAAACTTGATAACGGGAAAAGGGTTTATCTAAGGCCTTTATATGTTGAGGCAAAATGCCTTCTTTGCCATGGTGATAACGTAAGTAAAAATATCCATGATAAAATTCAAGAACTTTATCCTAAGGATAAGGCCCTTGGATTTAAGTTGAATGAGTTCCGTGGTTTTATATGGGTGAAAGAAAAATAATCAGCTCGAGTCAAACTCTTAAACTTCAACTGTTGTGAATATAACGTTGCCATAAGATTATTTTCTTCATAACCTACAATGTCTAACAACTGATTAAAGGAATTTCCATGATGTTTGATCAATTTAACCAATTTTCAAAAACTCTACATAATCTTTCACTTATTCTTGATAAGGCACAAAATTGTGCTGAATTAAAAAAGTATGATTCAGGAGTATTGCTAAACTCCCGTCTTTTTCCTGATATGTTTAATCTGACTCGTCAAGTGCAGATCGCCTGTGACTCAGTTAAACTTGCAGCGGCACGTTTATCTGGTAAAGAAGCTCCGATTCATGATGATAAGGAAAATACTATTCCGGAGCTTAAGGGTCGCATTGAAAGCACCATTGGTTATCTTGGAACATTCAGTGAAACTGATTTTACGGGATGGGAAGATAGAAAAATTACGCAACCTCGTTGGGAAGGGAAGTGGCTTACAGGGCGAGATTATTTCAATCAGCATGTTATTCCCAACGTCTATTTTCATGTCACCACCGCCTATTCGATTCTTCGATCCAATGGCGTTGAGATTGGAAAAAAAGATTATTTGGGTGAAATGCCGTACAAAATGTGATCAGAATTCATCATATTAATTCACTTAATTCACATTTACTGTGATGAGAGCTGTTAGGTTGGAAATTAGTTTTTCATTTTTCCTTCCGCCAGTGCCTTAATGGCCTCATCACGGCCCCCAACTAATTTTCCATCAAAAAATATTTGAGGATATGTTGGCCATCCACTCCATAGTTTAATCGCAAGACGTATTTTCCACCCACGAAAATAACTCCCATACTCAAGATATTTATAGACTATTCCTGCTTCATCAAGCTCTTTGCGTGCTTTCTTAACAACTGGATTCTGGGCCATACCGACAATAACGACTTTATTCGACCTTACAGCTTCTTGAACTTCTTTTACGATATCAACATGAAAGGTTTCAATTTTTTTTAATGCCTCTAGATTTATAAATTCAGTTCCTAAAACATTACGTGGCATATGATTCCTTTTGATTATTTAATAAGAGGTCTACCAATTTGTAGTGGAGACCATCTTCTTCTTTGTAAAATTCGTCGTGTTTACCTATCTGGGCCAATCGACTATTTTCAAACACTACAATTTTATACGTTCGTTTTAATATGGAAAGGCGGTGGGCAATAATTAATGGAGCTCTCTTTATCAATTTGATCCCAGGTAAGAGTGTTAAGCTTACGACTTCTCATTCCTGAAAGAATAGTGAAAATCTAATTTGAAGGGATGATAGTCAAATTTGCTATGACGATGAAACTTCTGAAGAAAAACAAATCCTAGGCAGTTTCACCATCCCTATTTAAAAAATCACATTCTTTCCCTCTCAAGGCCAATTCTGACTGATGTAAACGATCAGTTCGATCTCTATTAAAAAAGTCTGACGCTCTTAAGAATAAATTTAACTCACTGTATGAATTTTGGTCTCTACAATATTATGCATGGACCGATTACCTTACATCATCCTGGTTATTTCACTTCTTCTCGCACTGGCCATGAGCGGGGTTTCGCTATTTTATAGAAAAAGCTTAAAACAAAAAAAGTCAGCTTCATGGTTTGAGTTTTGGCCATCCATGAGTGTGAGTGTCCTCATCTCAATGATTTTTTGGAGATTGGATGGTCTTCATGCTCTCTCTGTTTTGGGGTGGATCTGGCCCATGAGGACCCTTGTCCTGATGCTTGAAGAGTTTAGTGGAAAGAAAATTTTAACGAGGACTTACTTTCTTTTTTGGGTAGGAGGGGTCTTTCTTACATTAGTTCTCATGGTGAGTGGATACTCTTTTCAGGACTCCACTCTTATCCCTTCACTTTTAATGAGTGGCCTAGGTGTTTTTACTGTTATTAACTCTTATAGATTATCATCACATGAACAGATTTCAATTTTTATCAAATCCTCTTATGGATTGATGGGTTTATTTTTTCTTTTGAAAATAAGCTTCCCGTTCTGGGAGGATCACAAGAGTCTTATGGAGTATAGTCTCGGTTTAGAGCTCTTTATCCTGGCCTCTTTGGGAGTGACTTCTCTTGGTGCCTATTTTGAGCTTATGAAAAAATCCCAGGAAAATGTCACAGAAAAAGTATTGAAAGAAAGAAGTGAGAAGTTTATTGGGCAATCAAAATTTAGTGAACTTGGAATGCTCTCCGCGGGAATTGCCCATGAGATCAATAATCCCCTGGCCGTTATTATGGCGAGAACCTCACAACTTTTGAGAGTTTATCAGTTGCCTGAAAAAAATGCAGAAGTTGGCCAGGGTCTTTCACAAATTTACCGCACTTCTGAGAGGATCAATAAAACTATTCAGGGGATCAGAGAATTTGTTCACGAGGATGAGAACGGGCCACTAACAGAGGTGAATCTTAAGGAGCTCTTTGAAAGTGTCCTCGCTTTTTGTGGCCAGAGAATGAAAAATCACGGCGTAAATCTTAGGCTTTATGGAATTGATAATGTTTCGGTGAAAGGACACAAGGTTCAACTTGAGCAGGTGATCCTTAATTTATTTAATAACTCATTTGATGCGATTGAGTTTTTGGGCGACAAATGGATTGAGGTTAGTTGTCACCAGAGAAATGGCAAGATTCAGCTCTATTTTAAAGACTCTGGCCACGGTATTCCCCCTGAGATTGCCTCCAGGATTATGGAGCCATTTTTTTCCACCAAAGAAGTGGGAAAGGGAACAGGACTGGGGTTGTCCCTGGCCCAAGGAATTATCCAAAAACATTCAGGAAGCCTTACTTATCTTAAAGAGAGACCCTTTACTACTTTCCTCCTGGAACTCCCTGTGACTCTTCAGTAAGAAAGTTGGCCCCATTTGGGGCCAGGACTTTTTTATAAAGAATTTCTATGGGCAAGAAGGATTTGTTCACAGAGGTCACTGGAGGTGGAGTTTCTGAGTTTTTCTGCATCAACTCTGTCTGGGATGATACGGGGAAGATGAGAAGTGATTTTTTCACTAAACACAGGACTCTTATTTGCTAAAACTTCATCCACCCTATCAATAGGAGTAAAATGAGGCACAGTCTTTAAAACTTCTGGATGATCATTCACAAGTCTTAAAATGGATTCCACCACGCTCACAAATTGATCCAGCTCTTTTTTGGAATAAGTTTCAGTGGGCTCAATCATAAGTCCGTACTGCTCAGGGAAGGCCACAGTGGGAGCATGGAAGCCGAAATCTAAAAAGAGCTTTCCAATCCGTGCAACGGTGTTGGCCCTAGGAGTGCCAGAGGCCTCAACTTTTTTAAAGGTTTCCTGTGAGAGGGTGAGGATGAATTCATGCATCCGAGGAGAACTCTGGGCCTCGGCGGGGAGAGTGGGAGAAGTTTGTGATAATTTTTTAAAGAGATAACGGGCCGATAAAACGGCCACTTCACTCATTTTTCTTACTCCATCACAACCCAAGGCCTTAATGTAAGTATAGGCCCTGATCTTATGGGCAAAGTTTCCAAAATGCCGATGGAAAGAGCCGCAGGATTTTGGCGCCTTAACAATCTCATACATGCCTTGATTTTTTACAACCTGCACCCCTGGGATAAAATCTAAGAGCCTGTGGGACACTCCCACAATGGCGTCCCCTGGGCCACCACCGCCATGGGGAATCGTCCATGTTTTATGGAGATTATTATGAACAGCATCCACTCCAAGCTTATTAAGATCTAAAAGACCGGCGATGGCATTCATGTTGGCCCCATCCATGTAAACGAGACCTCCCACAGAGTGGATAAGGTCACTCATTTCTTTAAATCCTGTTTCAAAAATCCCCGCTGTATTTGGGTTCGTGACCATGACTCCGGCCACCCGGTGTCCGTCAGTTTTAAGAAATTCTTTGATCTGATTAAGATTCATTTCTCCATTAGGGAGGGCCTCTACGGTATAGATCCCGTAAACTTTTCCCTCAAGGACCTTGGATTCATATCCGGCCATGGTGGCCGTTGCTGGATTTGTTCCATGGGCCGAGCGAGGAATAATGATCACATTCCGCTGATCTCCCTCTCCCTTATCGTTGTGATAGGCCTGAAACATTTTAATACCCACAAGCTCTCCCTGGGCCCCGGCCACGGCCTGGGTGACAACACCTGGAAGGCCTGTGATGGCCTTAAACTGTTCCTGGATTTGGTAAAGAATTTCCAGGCACCCTTGCACATCTTCCACAGGGGCCTCGGGGTGAACGTTGGTAAATCCAGGAAGAGAGGCCGCATAGTCATTGATATAAGGATTATACTTCATGGTGCAAGACCCTAAAGGGTAGATCCCATCATCCGGTGAGAGGTTCTGTTTTCCAAGCCTTTCGTAATAGTCGATGATGTCTTGGGTTGAGAGTTTTGGGATTTCCGGTTTGTCAGATCTCAGCATCACCTCCGGGATCTTTTGTGCCGGAGTGCCCTTTTTGGTTTTTTCAAACTGAGTGGAGAAGAAGGCGACGAGTGCTTCAATTTCCTTATCCGTGTGGATGTCAGTAAAGCTCATGAGGAGAAGATTTTCACCACTCACTTCTGGGTGTCTATTTGAAACATCCACCCCCACATGAAGGCCCTGGGCACTTCCTTTAGAAATAAATTCTTTTGTGTTCACTGGGAGCTTAAGCGTAAATTCATTGAAAAAAGCTGAGCCCTTAAATCTTAACTCCACTCCTTCAAAGCTAGAGAGCTCCTCTGAGGCCCTTTCAGCAAAACTTCTGGAAAGGTTGAGGGTCTCTTCAAATCCCTCATCTCCTCTGGCCAGCATCGAGGCCCCGGCGATGGATGCCACAAAAGACTGATTGGAGCAGATGTTGGAAGTGGCCTTATCCCGGCGGATGTGCTGTTCTCTTGTTGAAAGGATGAGGGACTTACACTCTCGCCCCTTGAGGTCTTGAGTTTTACCAATATAGCGTCCGGCAGAAGAGCGTATAGAAATCTTATCCTGATCATTATAACGGATGCCAAAAATCCCAAGGCCCGGACCTCCGAAATTTGGCCCTATGGCCAGGTGCTGGCCTTCTGCTACCACCATGTCTGAACCCTGCATTCGGGTTCCAAACTTGACGGGAGTTTTAAGACCCCCTGAACCCAACAGCATGGGATCGACGACGGCGATAGACTTAATGTTATTAGTGGAGCACAGGTCAACAATTTCATCCACGGACTCAAGGTTTCCTAAATTATTTACTTGAGGAAAGGCCATGGCCGCCACTTGAGGAGTGGTGTTTAGTAGTCTTGTGAGGGCAGGGATGTCGAGTTTTCCGCTGTGGGGATTGACTGGGGCCCGGAGGATGATCATGCCCGTATTTTTGGCGTGAGTTTCAAGCACTTCTAGGTCACCCGGGTAGAGGGTGTTCGCTACAATCACAGTGGTGGAATCCTTCACAAGCCTTAAGGCACAATTCATGGCCTCAAACAAACAAGTAGAACGGTCGTAAAGAGAAGCATTAATCGCCTCAAATCCCGTAAGCTGTGACATAAGAGACTGGTAAATCCATAAAGTCTGGAGTGTTCCCTGGGAGCGCTCGGGCTGATAGGGAGTATAGGCCGTGGTAAGTCCTCTGATGTTACAAACTGGCCCCACCACATCTGTGACCTTGTACTGGGGTAGACCATCTCCTAAGAAGGAAATTTTTAGTTTGTTCTTATTGGCAATTTCATTAACGTGGAGAATGAGCTCCTCGTAACTCAGGTGCTTAGGAAGGGCCACGGATGACATTTTAACATCATCATCAATATGAGCATAAAGATCCTCTAGTTTTGTTAGCCCCAAGGTCTTTAGCATCTCCTGGATATCTTTCTCATCGGCCCCAATATAAAAAGGCTTTAGTTCGCGCTTAAGTTTTTCAGGGTGGTAGTTTAAGGGAATGTGAGAAGTCTTCATGATCTTTCCTTCGTCAGCAATGGATGATTTTTACGTCTCTTATGTTAGGCCAGAGGGGAGGCATTTGTTAAGATCTAAGAACTAGAAAATTTAAGGAACCACCTTTTGTATGAGCATTTTGTTTGAGCTTTTTCTTTTTATAGTCAAAAGAATGCTCTACTATGACTCTTTATGGCACTTAAAGTGATAAATGAGGGGAAAGAAATCCTAACAGACCCCTGTCATTTTTTTGAACTAAATAAGTTTTGCTCTGATCAGGGTGTTGACCTCACGTTTGAATGGATCCAAGGCCAGTATTGGCTCCACTCGGACCGTCCGAAGGAGCTTCCTATCGGAATAGAAGTAGATGCGACCCTAAAAAGGCATGAGGAATTTTTTAAAAAATCTAGCCTCCAAAAAGAGCTCCTGGCCCGGGCCGTGGGGGTCAAGGGGGCCCATCGTCCCACTGTGGTGGACCTTACCGCAGGTCTTCTGGGAGATGCCCTTCTTTTGTTGAGTTTTGGTTGTGAAGTCATAGCAGTAGAACGAAACCCCGTGATCCGCTTTCTTATTCAGAGTGCTCTTTTAAACTCTACCCATCCCAAACTTAAAAAGTTTCAATTCATTGAGGGAAGTGCCCTATCAGTTTTAGAAACATCCCCCCCATCCCAAGTGGCCTATTTTGATCCTATGTTCGAGGACACCAACGATAAGGCCTCTCCCCGGAAAGAGATGCGTATATTTCGACAACTTCTAGGTCAGGATACTGATGCCAGTGAGGTTTTTTCAAAGCTAAAGAATTTACCATTTAAAAGACTCGTGGTGAAAAGACCCCGGCACTCTATCTCCCTTGGTCAGCATCCTGATGTTGAATATATTGGAAAATCCACCCGATATGATGTGTATTTTTCGCACCAAAACGATTAAAGTAGTCTTTTAATCCGGAGAGTTCTGATGACAAAAAGCTATGATTTGTATGCTATTGGTAATGCCCTGGTGGACATGGAGTATGAGGTCCATGATGAATTTTTCAATAAACACCGTATCGACAAAGGACTCATGACCCTCGTTGATGAAGAGAGGCAGGGCTATCTCCTCGAGGCCCTGGGGACTGCACCAAAAAAACAGCAGTGTGGGGGATCGGCCGCCAATACGGTCATTGCCGCCGCTCAACTGGGGGCCAGGACATTTTATTCCTGCAAAGTCGCCAAGGATCCCATTGGAAATTTTTATTTTCAGGACCTTCTTGATAATGGGGTTCAGTCAAACCTTGTTCATCAGGACAGAGAAGATGGGATCACTGGAAAGTGTCTCGTGATGATCACTCCTGATGCGGAAAGAACCATGAATACTTTTCTTGGCATCACCTCGAGTATTTCAAAAAATCAAGTGGATCCTGACGCCATCAGAAATTCTCACTACATGTATATGGAAGGCTACCTTGTGGCCTCTCCCACTGGTCGAGAAGCAGCGGTTCATGCCAAAAGAATAGCAGAAGCAGCGGGAGTGAAAACGGCCCTTACCTTCTCAGATGTGAACATGGTGAAATTTTTTAAAGAAGGTCTTCTTGAGATGATTGGAGAAGGGGTTGATCTTATCTTTTGTAATGAATCCGAGGCCTGTTCCTTCACTGGCACCACTGATGTGATGATTGCCAGAGAGAAGTTAAAAAATTTCGCTAAAACATTTGTCATCACTTTAGGGGAAAACGGAGCTGTTATTTTTGACGGCGAAACTTTTATTGATATTGAACCCTATATGGTAAAGGCGATTGATTCAAATGGGGCCGGAGATATGTATGCCGGGGCCTTTCTTTATGCCATTACTCATCAACACAGTTATGCATCTGCAGGAAAACTCGCCTCCCTGGCCGCCAGCCGGGTGGTGTCTCAGTTTGGGCCACGTTTAAAGACAGAGGCGTTATTAGAAATTAAATCAATGGTTCTCGGAACGGTTTAAGGTTAGGAGTCATTTATGTCACAATATCTTTTGATTAAAAAAGTCTACGAAGTAAAACCAATTGAAGAGATGGTCATTGTGAGGGGCTGGGTAAAATCCCTCCGGCAGTCAAAAAAATTCTCCTTCCTGGTATTAAACGACGGAACAACTCAAAAGGATCTTCAAATTATTGTGGATGGAGGACTCTCAAATTATGAGGAAGTGGTGAAGTTAACCATGGGTTCTTCAGTGGAAGTGGAGGGAGTGATTGTGGCCTCACAGGGAAAACAACCTGTGGAAATGCAGGCCCGTCGTCTTCATACTTATTGCCTTAATTCTGAAGACTACCCTCTTCAAAAAAAAGAAACCTCCCTTGAGTACCTTAGAGAAATTGCCCACCTAAGATCCCGGACCAACACGTTCTCAGCAGTGTTTCGTCTTCGTCATGTCCTGGCCCAGGCAACTCATGAGTATTTTTCCAATGAAAGTTTCACCTACCTCCATACTCCCATCATCACTTCCTCGGATGCTGAAGGAGCAGGTGAAATGTTCCGGGTTTCAACTCTCCACTTAGATAAGCTTCCTAAAAATGAGAAAGGACAAATTGATTTTAAACAGGATTATTTTGGACGAGAAACATTCCTCTCTGTTTCCGGACAACTAGAAGCAGAGACCTTTGCCGTGGGAGGTTTAGGAAGAGTTTATACTTTTGGGCCAACTTTTCGGTCTGAAAATTCAAATACCGCCAGGCACTTATCTGAGTTCTGGATGGTGGAACCAGAGGCAGCTTTTAATACCTTAGAAGATAATGCGAAACTTGCCACAGGGTATGTCAAACACCTGATTAAAAAATCCATGGAAGAGTGTGGGGAGGAGCTGGAATTTTTGGCCTCTCGGTACGCTCCTGAAAACCTTAAAACCCTAGACCACGTTTTGAACTCACCTTTTGAGATGGTTACTTACACTAAGGCGATTGAAATTTTAGAGGAAGTGTCTAAAAGTCATAAATTTGATTTCCCGGTCAAGTGGGGAATGGATCTCCAGACGGAACATGAGCGCTTTTTGGCCGAACAGTACTTTAAACGCCCAACTATCGTGACAGATTATCCTAAGGACATTAAGGCCTTTTATATGAAACAAAATGATGACCAACGCACGGTTAGGGCCATGGATGTTCTCGTTCCTGGAGTGGGGGAGCTTATTGGAGGATCCCAACGTGAGGATAACTACGACAAACTTGTCTCCCGTATGGAGGAGATGAAAATGGATCTTAAAAACTACTGGTGGTACCTAGATCTTAGGAAATATGGCTCTGTTCCTCACTCTGGTTTTGGCCTTGGGTTTGAGCGGGCCGTTATGTACATTTCAGGCATGTCTAATATAAGGGATGTGATCCCATTTCCGCGTTTTCCTAAGAATGCTGAATTTTAAGTGCCATAAATAATCTGGCATTTTCACCCTTAAACTCAAAAATTCAAAGGTTTAAGGGGGAGGATGCCTGTAATTTTTTCCCTTGTCAGGAATTAAGAGTTGAATGATGGGCCCCTTCTTTGAAAGAATGAGCCCATGAAATTTTTTATTTTTTCCCTTTTGATACTTGGACTATCCCGTTTCACATTTTCTCAGACCATCGAGGGGGAATCTCCTGTAGAAGTGCAGGTGGAAGACCAGGTGGATGAACAAGTAGAGGCTAAATCCTGGCCCATTGATCCCCTTGAGTACCATAAGCTCATGAATGACTACAGAGTGAGTTTAGGTTTAAGGCCCTTGGAGTATCTCGTTCCCATTGAGAAGGTGGCCCGGTACCACAGTCAGGGCATGGCCTCCAGGAAAAGACCCTTTGGGCATATTGGCTGGCAATTTCGTTGTCAGTGGCTCAATAAATCCCTTAAGGCAAAAAACTGTGGTGAAATCGTGGCCTTCGGTCAAAAAACCCCAGAAGCCGTTTTGAAGGCATGGATTGAGTCTCCTGAGCACAAAGAATCCCTTGAGAAACCCCATTGGACACACACGGGTCTTGGCATCGCCAGAAACTCTTACGGGCGCATTTATTGGACTCAAATGTTTGTTAAACTTGAATCAGTTGAAGCGAACTCCAACCGTTGAGGTTCCGTCACTTTTTTTGTTCAGGACGAGATTAACAGAGAGGGAGTTTGTGAGTGCTTTAATATGAGAAATCACTCCGATCATAAGCCCTCTGGTCTGAATCTGTTGTAACATATCCAGCACATCTCCGAGAGATTCCTCATCCAGAGACCCAAATCCTTCATCGATAAAAAGTGAATCTATCTCGGCCTGACCTCTGGTCATCTCAGAAAGTCCCAAGGCCATGGCCAGGGAAACCATGAAGGTTTCTCCTCCAGAAAGGGTGTTTATTTTCCTTTTTCCACCTCCTCGAAATTTATCCAAGATGTAAAATTCGGGTGTCAGTCCCATAGACTTTGTTTGATGGATGATTTCATATCTTCCCAGACAAAGTTTATTAAGTTCCAGATTGGTTTGAAGGATGAGGTTTTCTTCGACCAAAGAGAGGACAAAATTTCTTAATTCGTCTTTTCCCAGCACTTCCTGAAGAAGGAGTTTATTCTCTAGGGCCTCATGAATGATTAGGCGGTCTGATTCCAGAGTTTTTAATTTTTCCTGGATTTCTTCCCAAAGAGTGATTTGTGCATTGGTAGTGGCCAGGGTCATGAGAGCTTCTTGATAGAGGAGTTTAGATTCTTCAAACTCATGGTGAAGTCTTTCAATGAAGGAATTAAAAAGTTCTCGGGAGGAGTTAAGTTCAAAACTCTTGAATTCCTCAAAATTATTTTCCTTATCTAATTCAAAAACAATTTTCGAGAAATTCTCCTTACAATGTTCTATCTGTTCCTGGGTAAGTTCGAGGCGTTTTTGGGTCTCGAAAAGTGAGGCTTCCTGCCCCTGAAGCTCCTTCTGGTGAAGACCCCATTCATCTGAGATTTTTTTTAAACTCGCGGTAAGTTTACTGATGAGAGACCCAGAACTCTCTGAACCAACGATTTTAAACAGGACGGATTTTAATTCTTCGATTTTCTCCTGGTGAGATTGGATGTCTTTGAGATTGGTGGAGTGACTTTTTTCCAGATAATTTTTTTTGTCTAAAAGGTGAGATATCTCCTGAGTAACTTTAAGTTGATGATTTTTAAGTTCTTCGTATTCTCTAAAATCTTTCGTGTTCCGCTTAAGCTCTCTGATAGTGTCTACATTTATGACTGGGATGATTTTCTTAAGGGCCTCTCCCATGGAGAGGAGGTTCTCATCCAGGCCTTTTAGGTGAGTTTCTATCTTGCGCCTTTCTAAGAGAAGAGTTTCAATTGTTGACTGTGATTTTTTGAGTTCTTCTTTTTTAATGTTTTGGGCCCTTAAAGTCTCATCCTGCCTCCAGATATTTTTTTTAAGAACAAGGAGCCTCTCTTCTATGTCCTTAAGGGAGGGAAGGGGTTCTTCTTTAAGAACTTGAAGCTGAGTGAGTTGCGACTTAAAAAGTTCATAATTTTCATTCAGGTTTTTGTTTTTAGAGCTCAGGAGCTCCTTTTCATGTTTTTTTTGGATGAGTGTGTTCTTTAAGTGATCACTTTTATCCTGAATGAGTTTTAAGTCTGTTTGGTCAAGCTCTTCTTTTAATTTTTCCCAATAAGTTTTTTCCACTCCATTCTTACAGACTGGGCAAAGATCAAGACCGTGATCAAGAGCATGATGAACCGTCACTTGTTGGGCCCGGATGAGTTCCTGGAGTTTAAGCACGCTTTCCAGAGATTGTAATTCTTTTGAGAGGTGGGAAATCTCTTCACCAAGATTTTTATCTTTCTCAAGAGAGTCTTCAAGATCACGGGAGAGTGACTGAATTCTTAAACTAAGCTCATTTTTTTTGAGTGCATTTTTTTCTCTTTCAAGAAGGTGAGTGTTGATTGAAATCTTTTCTTTCTCTGCCATGAGGTGAAGCTCATGTATATTTTTAGGAATGGTTTCTAATTCTTCCTGAGCTTTATGGATAAAATCATGAATTTCTTGTTGATTTTTTTTAAGAAGAGTGAGTTTTTCCTCTTTACCTTTAAATTCTAAATTCATGATTTCTTTCTCAGAAAATGTCTCAAGAAGTGGATCGATAAGGTGTTTTGAGATAAAGAACTCTTCAATGGGAAGGGGAATCTCCTTTCTTTTTGTGGATATTTTTTCATCCCAGATCTTTCTCTTCTCTTCATGTTGAGAAAGGTTTATTTTTAATCCTTCCAAGGATTTCTGATCATCATGAAGTTTCTTTTGAAGTAGACCCAAGGCCTCTTCATGCCCTAAGAGAGCTTGTTCTTTTTTCAGAGCTTCCTGAAGAATGGGAAGAGTGAGGTCATAATGTTCTTTTTCTTTATTTAAATCTTTCTCTAATTGGTCTCCCTTTTTTTTCAGTATCGTGATTTTTTCAGTCTGAGAAATGAGATCCCGGGAGAGAGCTTCTTTTTTTGAAGTGTAATCTTTAAAAAGATCAGATTGATTAATGGCCTCTTTTAGATTTTTTTGTTTTTTTTCATTTTGGCCCAGTTTGACCTGTAAATCCTGAACTTTTGTTTCCAAAGCCTTTTTTTTGTCTTTCAAGTCTTCATCAGGTTGCCTGTTACCTTTTAATTCAGTGACTCTGATATCGATTTCATTTTTTTTATTCTTCAGCCCCTCAATTTCAACTCGTAACTCTTTTCCGATGTTTTCAATGAGTTCTCCAGGATAGAGCTTTTCAAGAATTTCTTTTCTCTCGGAAAAAGAACTGGTGATAAAACGGGCAAACTCTCCCTGGTTGAGGATGACACATTTACAAAACTGATCAAAACTCAGGTTCAAAAGCTCTGAGGCCGATTGTTCAGTATAATTTTGAGAGGAATTAAAATCCCCAGAATTAAGGACATAGAGTGATCGTGTTGGGGCCCTGGGAGTAGCATAGAGTTCCCCATTTTGTTTTCTAATGCTGGCCTTCCATTGGGCAAGGTAATATTTCCCTCTTACCTGGAGAATAAGTTCAACGGACCCCTCTTTTTCTCCCAGGGTTACAACATCGTTTTGGTTGATGTTTTTTTTATAAATTTGCCCATAAAGAGCAAGTCCAATACAATTTAGGATGGTGGATTTTCCCGCACCTGTCTCACCAGTGATGGCAAAGAGAAAACTGCTTTTTTGGATGTGGTCGAAGTCGATGAGATGCTCACCTCTTAATGAGGCCATGTTTTTAATTCTAAGCTTCAGAAGGCGCATTTTTTACCTTGTCCATGAGTCGCAGGAATTCGTTTTTTAAATGATCCGGAACTTTCTCTGCCTCGGGGTATTTGGTTTTGTAGAATGCATCGAATAGTTCCACGGTTGAAAGATTAAAAAGTTTTTCAGTCCGATTTATTTTCCTCTCTTCTGACAGATAAACCGGGATGAAGGAGAGTAATTCAACTCCCTGTTTATCAAGGATGGATTTAACTTCATCAATGAGCCCTGCCATTGGTGAGGAAAGCTCTATTTGAACTTCTGCCATAGGTTTTAGTGGAGAAAGGAGGGAGATATTCATGAGGTCTTTTTTATAGTCAGCTTCATTGGTGCTGATGATCTTTAGATCCCTGAAGGAAGGAATGGGTAAGATTTTGGGAGTAAGAGTTTCATTTTCTTTCTCAATAATCACCACAGATTTTTTTATTGTTTCAGAAAATCTTAACGGTATGGGTGAGCCAGAATAGTATATTTTTGTGGCAACTTTTTGCGGTTTATGGATGTGGCCCAGTGCTACGTAGTCGAATTTTTCTAAAATATCCGTAGGAATAGAATCAACTCCACTAAGACTTATGACCTGTTCTGAACCAGCAGACTCAAATTTCCCGGCCAGGTGATGAAGCATCAGGACCTGGGGCCTTGATTTAGGTTTTTCAAGATATGATGTGAGGGCCGTCAAGAGATCTCCATGGCCTTGGGGAAGAAGCTCATGGGAGCGGAAAAAGGGAATAGCACAGAAATCAACTCCTTCAAATTCAAACCAGTGATTTTCGGGATTTGAGGAGAGTTTTCCCCAGATTTTCACTCTGTGTGGCAACAATAACTGTGATGGGGCCTCAAGGAGTGGGCCAGAGTCATGGTTTCCGGCAATCACAAAGGTATGAATCTTTGTTTCGACAGAGAGTCTGTGAAGAAAATGATAAAAAAGTTCCAGGGCCTCATGAGGTGGGTTGGGTGAATCAAAAACATCTCCCGCAATGAGAAGAAGATCAATTTTTTCTTTGATGATGGTTTCAACAAGCCAGTTCAGAAAAAGGATATGCTCCTGGGTCCTTTCTATTTTGAAGAGTTTTTTCCCTAAGTGCCAATCCGATGTGTGGAGGATCCTCATGGATTAATTTGGTGGCCTGTTTCTTCCACCTGGCCGTTGTTGTCTGCCCTCATTTCTTCTTGGTGCTTGTGGTCTGGGGCCTCTGGAGGACCTATCCTCATCTCTTTGGGGCCTCTCTCTCGTTGAATCGGGCCTTCTTCCATCCGATCGAGGTCCATCATGCTTAGGCCCATGGGAATTTTGAAACTGGGAGCGGTTTGAGTTTTGCCTTGGATGATGGTTATGGTTCTCGTTTCGTTGAGAATGCCTTGAGCTTCTTGAGTCTCTCTGATCAAGAATATCCATCCTGGTTTTTACTGGCCCATGGTCAACAATGTCTTCCACTTCATCATCCGGGAGGATTTCATCTTCTGAAGGTGTGTAGAAAATTTCTTCCTCTTCATCAGGAGTTTTGACCCGTGGTCTAGAACTTTCAAGCTCTTTGATGTTTGGTAGAGAGTAATCTAAAGATTTTGACCCAAACAGAGAGGAGAAGATCTCATCGGCAAATGATTTACTTTTTTCTTTGTAAGTTTTAATTTCCGCTTCAAAGGCCTTTACTTTTTTAGCCTGAGAATCATCAAGACCAATCACTTTGTGAGTTTCATCCGAAACAGATTCAAATTCTTTAGGGAAATTTGCAGATTCTTTATCCAGTGTTTCTTTATATAGATCCACCACAAAACGCTTTCTGACTCCACGATTGGTCATCATAACAAACTGTTCACTCAAGAGATGGAGCCGGTCAACTCTTCCAATCTCCCCCGTATGGGTGCTGATGATATCTCCCTCTTTTGGAAGGCGGGAGCGTTTCTCGCGGTACACATCATCCTCATATTGAAGGCAGCATTTTAACTGGCCACAAACTCCGTTGAGCTTTGAGAAATTAAGGGTTAGATCCTGATTCTTGGCCATTTTAATGCCAACGTTTCCGTACTTGGTGAGGAAAGAGGAGCAACAAAGCTCCCGACCACAGGGCCCTAATCCTCCAATGGAAGCAGATCTGTCTCGAACGGATATTTGTCTTAACTCAATCCGTGTTTTTAATTTCCCGACGAGCTCTTTAACGAGATCCCTGAAATCAACACGAGCAGGAGCGATAAAATAAAAGACTGCTTTTTTCCCAAAGGAGGTAAATTCCACATGGGTAAGCTGCATGTCTAATTTATAGTTCTCAATTAAGTCATTACAAATATTTTCAGCACTCTTTTGCTGCCGATAGGCCTCTTGGTCTTTTTCAATGTCTTCTTGTGTGGCAACTTTTGAAATACTTCGGATAGGCAGCATGGATTTGTTGAAAGGCACATCATAAGGAAAGGAGTTTATATAACCCACGGCCATACCACGGTCAGACATGGCCACAACTTTTTGCCCGTACTCAATCCGTCTTTTTCCTACAAGAAAAGGGAACGAGCGAGCGTTTCCGGGAAAACGTACTCTTACAAAGCGCAGGATCTGCCCTTCTTTGAATCTACTTTCTTCTCGGTTTTCTTTGTTATCAGATGTTTCATCACCTGAATGTCCTGAAGTTTCCTCTTCAGGTATGATTTCATTCGTAGTCGGAAAGTTTCCTTCCTCTACGTTTAGCTCTTGAGTCATCGGGGCATTGTCTCTAAATTACTTATGGTATGTCAATCAATGGATAGAGAGCTCATGGATTTAAGCGTGGAAAAACATATGATTTTAGATGAGACAAAAAGAGCGCCCACTTTGTTGCAGTAGGTTGATTGAAGAGTTCCATTTCTTGGTAATTTTTTAACCACTCTGTGAGTTCTTTTTTTGCCTGGGCCCCATCATTTTGTATTGACTCCCAACGAATAAGTTCGTTGACCCAATAGCTCAAATTCTTTTCACCTTTGGAGAACTGGTCAATGACTTGGGAGATGGTCATCTCTTTAACCTTGGTGATGAAATCACTCCACTGTGAAAAATCAGAATCATGATGGTGAGATGGTAGCCGCAGGTGAACCGCCCGGGAGTGGATGGTGGGGAGAAGTTGTGACCTTCGGGGGTTTAAAAGAAAAATGGTGGATTCACCTTGGGGCTCCTCAAAAATTTTAAGCCACTTATTAGCGACCACTGCTGACAGGCGGTGTGCATCTAGGATCACGCAAAACTTTCTCTTTCCCCGTACTGGCCTAAATTCAAAAAACCTTCCCACTGCTTGGGCCTCTTCTACTTTATAGGGTTTATCTGTGTGATCCTTTTCATCTGGTGAAAAACCTAGGAGCAGGACATCCGGATAATCCATGAGATTTGAAAAGTTTTGTTTTTGTCCCTCAATCTTTTCATAATAGTCTTTTATGAACTTTGTCACAAACTGCAACAGGATTTCGGAGCACTTGTCTTCAGGAGCAGAAGACTCGAGGATATAAAAATGACCTATTTGTTGCTTGGAAGCCTTGTGAAGAAGAATTTGGTGAAGGTTCATGGGATAAAACCTTTTAAATCATCCAGGATATCTTGAGTCACTTCTTCAAGTGGTCTTTGGGCATCTATTTTTAAAATCCTCTCTTTAAAAAGCTCCGCAATTTCTTTGTACCCATCAACTAAGTTTTCATGGAATTCATTTTTTTGTGATTCAAAATAATCTTTGGCGTTTCCTCGAACCTTTTGTCTTTCATAGGAGAGCGCTGCTTCAATATCTAGAAAATAAGTTCTGTGTGGTAAGAGGTTTAAGGGTTCAAATTGATGAAGAGTCAGGACTGTTTCGAGGCCAAGTTTCCCTGCCCTCCCTTGGTAGGCGAGGGTAGAATCAATGTAGCGGTCAAGTATAACCACGGAACCTGGCTCCAAAAGAAAAGGAAGAATTTTTTCCTTTAAAAGTTGTGCTCTGCTGGCAAGAAATAAGTGGCATTCCGCTAGAGGATGCAGTGGAGCTTCAGATTTTAAAATGGCCTCTCTTAATTTTTCACCAAACGCTGTTCCACCTGGTTCCCGAAGAGTGGTCACTCGAAATCCCTTGTCTTTAATGAAGCGTTCCACTTCTTTAATTTGAGTGGATTTGCCAGAGCCTTCTATCCCTTCAAAGGACAAAAATAGGCTTCCTGGAGTTTCAGGGTTTCTAAAAAGAGATTTCATTGATAATAGACGATTGTTCATAGAGGAGATGATACTAAACCCGTGGAATCATCTAATCAATATATTGTTCGCAGGCAACTGAGGATGGTTTTACATTAAAATTTGTTTAATGAAAGACTAATTTTTTATGGAACAATCAACTGGCGAGAAAAGGGGTAGTGGCGGTTGATAAAATTTTTCTCTCTTTGATCCAGATCTACTTGGGACTGCATGATTCTTAATCCAAAAACTTCTTCATAGTTTAAAATTTTCTCAGTGATTTTAAGATACATAGCGGGACTCCATTTATGAGCGTTGGGATCAAACTTATTCTTCTTCACAAATTTGGGATTCATAAAGTTTCGATAAATTTTCACCAACTGTGCTTTCTCCAGAAGAGCGCCCTCGTGTTTTTTAAATGAAATGGTTTCTCGTTTTTGTGAGGACAGAAAATGCCTGTAAAGAGAGTGCAGATGATTAATCGGAAAGAGTGGGTTTGAAGTATCTCTGCGCTCACATGAATTGATTGTGACATGAATTAAATTTGGTTGAAGCCTTTTAAATGCCCTTAGATAGGCCCGGTGTTCGTCGGTGTAGAGAGTTTTTTCTTTCGTTTTTTTTGAAAGCTCCTCAAAGATATAGAGGCTCTCCTCATAGACAGAATTTCTTGGGTAGTGACCGTGCTTTAGTATGAGTTCCTGATTTTTTATTTTTTGAAACTCAGTCATTCTTCCTTTCCGATTTAGAGGCGAGAGGGTGTTGTGGTAAATAAAGTGAGACTCACTTCCTACGGCAGTGTTGACGTAGCAGGGAGAGAACTGAGAGTAAGTAAAAGTCTC